>JBGSWL010000150.1:0-59879 GCA_041752455.1 Roseitalea sp.
AACGGATAGTTCGTCACCGCGCGTTTTCCTGAAAACGCCTTGAAGGTTTGCTCCATGACCGGTCCGACAGCGTCAAAAACATCCTGACGTTCAACGAAGCTCATTTCGAGATCGAGCTGATAAAACTCGCCTGCGGAGCGATCGGCGCGGGCGTCTTCATCCCGGAAGCACGGCGCAATCTGGTAATACCGGTCGAAACCGGAAACCGTGATCAGCTGTTTGAAAATTTGCGGCGCCTGCGGCAGCGCATAGAACCGGCCTTCGTGCAGGCGGCTCGGCACGAGGAAGTCGCGCGCGCCTTCCGGCGACGATGCCGTCAGGATCGGTGTCTGGAATTCGGTGAAACCGGCCTCGCCCATCAGGCGGCGCATTTCCGAGACAACCTTGGTGCGCGTCATGATGTTGGCGTGGATCGTCTCACGGCGCAGGTCGATAAAGCGGTATTTGAGGCGGATGTCCTCGGGGTATTCGGGTTCGCCGAACACCGGCAGCGGCAATTCCTTGGCAGCGGACAGGACTTCCAGCTCACGGGCGAAGACCTCGATCTCGCCGGTTGCCAGATCGGCGTTGACGGCCGAGCCGTCGCGCAGCTTCACGTCGCCATCAACGCGGATCACCCATTCGGCGCGCACCTTTTCGGCATCGGCAAAGCAAGGCGAATCGGGGTCGGCCACGACCTGCGTGATGCCGTAGTGGTCGCGGATATCGATGAACAGCACGCCGCCATGATCGCGGACGCGGTGAACCCAGCCCGAAAGGCGCATGGACTGGCCCGCATCCGACTGGCGGAGCGCGCCGCAGGTGTGGCTGCGATAACGATGCATGAAAGCCTCTTGAAATTTGCGGGGACCGTTGGCGCAAAGCGCACAAAGGCCCGGGAAAGTCGGGCGGACAAGCGCATTTCAGTGCCGCCATGTCAAGATCGGGCCGTCACCTATCAGGCGGCAAACAACATGACCGAGGCGACACACGCAGGTGAATCCGGCCTTGCCGCCGGGCAAACAACGGATGCAACATCGCTGATCGGGTGGATCGAGTGGCGGCCGGAGCGCTTGCAGACAAGCTCGGGCACCCGTGGAGAAGGTCATGGCGCCACTGATACCATTGCTTCTGGCTGCAGGCATCCTGATCGGCGGCAACGCGCTGCAGGTGACGCTGATTGCGCTGCGTGGTGGCACCGAAGGTTTTTCCGGCGTCACCATCGGTTTCATGGGCGCTGCCTATTTCGCCGGCTTTCTGGTCGGTTGCCTGACGATCACCGGCGTGATGCGCGCGGTCGGCCATATCCGCACGTTCGCCGCGCTCGCAGCGATCGCGGCGGCGGCCTCGCTGATCTTTCCGATGATCGTCGATCCGGTTGCCTGGTCGATCGCCCGGTTCATCTCAGGCATCTGTTTTGCCGGGCTGTTCACGGTGGTCGAGGCTTGGGTCAATGCGGTGACCACCAACGCCAACCGCGCGCGCACCCTTGCCGTCTACCGGATCGTCGATGTGGTGTTTGCCACCGGCGCACAGTTCATCGTGCCGCTGATGGGGACCGAGAGTTTTGCGGTCTTTGCGGTGATGTCGATGGCGATCACGCTCAGCCTTGTTCCGGTCTCGCTTGGTGACCGCTCCAACCCGGAAGCGCCGCCGATGATTGCGCTGGACCTGAAGCGCGCCATTGCGATTTCGCCGCTGGCGGTGATGGGTGCGATCACCGTCGGCATCAACAATGGTGCGTTTCGCATCGTCGGCCCGGTCTATGCGCAGGCCATCGGCATGGATGTGACCGGCGTTGTCACTTTCATGAGCTTCGGCATCATTGGCGGTGCGGTGATGCAGTATCCGCTCGGCTGGTTGTCCGACCGCGGCGACCGGCGGCTGGTCGTCTTGCTGACGACAATCCTGGCGCTCGGTTTTGCGCTGGCCATGATGATGACGACGGGCGCCGGCGACACCGTCAACATGGTGCTGGTTTTCTGCTTTTCGGCTTTTGCGATGACGCTCTATTCGCTGTCCGCAGCGCATGCCAACGACCGCTGCCGGAGCGACGAATATGTCATGCTGTGCGCGGCACTCCTGCTGTTTTATGCGCTGGGGGCCATTATCGGGCCGCTGCTTGCTGCGTTCATGATGGATCTGGCGGGACCGCCGGCCTTTTTCGGCACGATCTCGGCGGTCTATGTGATCTTCATCGCCATCACGCTGTGGCGGATGGGCGTTCGCGGGCCGGTGCCGGAAGGGAGGCGCGGCCGTTTTGCCGCGCTTTTGCGCACATCGCCATTCATGGCCAAGATGGCGCGCCGCGTCTCGCAAGACCGTGACCGGCCATCATGAAACAGGTTGCAGGCGCGCACCAATCGTCTAGAGAAGCGCCCATGCGCATCATCACCTCGACCGCCGATCTCGCCGCGCTCTGTATGTCGCTTGCAACATCGGACTTCATCACGATCGATACGGAATTCGTCCGCGAGACGACATTCTGGCCGGATCTATGTCTTGTGCAGATCGCAAACGATACCGAAGCGGCGATTGTCGATCCGCTTGCCGGCGGGATTGATCTGGCGCCGCTGTTCGATCTTCTCGCCAATGAGCGCGTGATCAAGGTGTTTCACGCGGCGCGCCAGGACATCGAAATCTTCTTTCACCTGTCCGGCCAGATCCCGCACCCGGTCTTCGATACACAGGTTGCCGCGATGGTCTGCGGCTTTGGCGATTCGATTGCCTATGACCAGCTCGCCCAACGCATCACCGGCGCCCATATCGACAAGTCATCGCGCTTTACCGACTGGAAGATCCGTCCGCTTTCGCAAAAGCAGCTTGATTATGCGCTCGCCGATGTCACCCACCTTGTGGACATCTACAAGGAACTGGCGCGGCTTTTGGCCGAGCAGAACCGCGCGCACTGGGTGACCGAGGAAATGTCGACGCTGACCGCGCCGGAAACCTATGACATCCAGCCGGAGGATGCCTGGCAGCGGTTGCGGATGCGCGTGCGCAAGCCTTCGGAACTGGCCGTCCTGCAGCGGCTGGCCGCGTGGCGCGAACGCGAAGCGCGCAGCCGCAACGTGCCGCGCTCGCGCATCCTGAAAGACGACATGATCTACGAAATTGCCCAGCAGCAGCCGGCGGACGAAGCGGCGCTTGCGCGCCTTCGCACCATTCACAAGGGCATGGAGCGTTCGGCGACCGGTCGCGCCATCCTGTCGGTTGTTGGCGAAGTGCTGGAGCTCGACCGCGAAGACCTGCCGAAAATCCCGCGCATTCCCAATTCACCGGAAGGCACGGGCGCTGCGACCGAATTGCTCAAGGTTCTGTTGAAGCTGATTGCCGAGAAGAATGACGTCGCGCAGAAGGTGATCGCCACCAGCGATCACCTCGAGCAGATCGCGATCCATGGTGAAAAGGCCGACGTTCCGGCGATGCAGGGCTGGCGCCGCGAAATGTTCGGCGATCCGGCCCTGATGCTCCTCACCGGCAAGACTGCCATCGGCTTTGCCGACCGCCGCATAGCCTTGGTGGAACGCGCCGTCAGTCCGTGACGACGAGACGGATCGTCACGCCCATGACCTTCGACAATTGCTCGATGCGCCCCTCCGGGCGTTCGCCGACCAGCGCCGCGTGACTGGCTGGCACGTGCAATTCCATCGCGCCATCATCCGCCTTTTTCCAGACGAGCTTCTCGACAACGCCGGGCATCGCAGCGGTGAAAAGGTAGGCAACCCGCAGGAAAGCGGCCAGAAACCGGGTGCGTTCGAGGATCCGCTCGCTTGCGAGCCGGCGGATTTCCGGCGCAAGGCTTTCGTTCTTCAGGCCCTCATAGCGGTAGTAGTTGGCGAGCGCGATATAGGCCCGCCCCTGATGGCTGACCTGGACGAAGCTGCCATAGGCAAGAATCGCCAGCGATTGCATCGCGCGATAGTCGGGATGGGCACGCCAGCCGATATCGGCGAGCCGGCAGGCGGCGTCGCGATAGCGCGCTTCATCCACGGTCTCTTCGATGCCGAACGATTCAAAGGAGTGCCGCGTCCAGGCAACCAGTTCGCGCGCATGACGCGGTGAACGGGACCGCAAGATCGCCAATTCATCAGCGGCCTCGATCAGCGCATCGCGCTTGCGGGTTTCTTCGTCAAGTTCGGCGTAAAGCCAGCCTTCGCGCACGCCAAGCGCCGAAAAGACGATGCGCGACGGCTGCATGTTCCGGATCACTTCAGCCAGCACCACAGCGCCATAAGCCAGAAGCGAGCGGCGCGAGCCGGACACAAGGTTGATGCCCTTCATGCGCGAGACATCGCCGGTGTTGGTGAGTGTCTCGAGGAAGGTCAGCGCATCGGCAGGTGCCAGTTCGTAGGCATGCGTCACACGCAGCGGGTATCCGATCTCTTCCATGTGCAGGCGGGCGAGGTTTCGCCAGGTGCCGCCGACCGCATAGAAGGTGCGCCCGGCGCCGCCGACGATTACCGGATCATTGGCAAGGTGCTTTCGGGCAATCTTTTCTGCCGCCCGCAGATCGCCTTTCGAAGCTTCCTCAAGGCGAATGCCGCCAAGCGGAAACGTGACGCCGGAGCCGATCATGTCGCCGGCGACATCCACGAGTTCGAGACTGCCGCCGCCAAGGTCACCGGCAATGCCGTCCGGTGCGCGAAACGCCGACAGCACACCATAGGCCGAGTAAAGTGCCTCCTGACGACCGGACAGAATCGTCACAGGCACGCCAAGTGCCGCCTCTGCACGGGTGACAAAATCCGGGCCGTTTTCCGCCTCACGGACCGCCGCTGTCGCCAGCACATAGAGTGTCGTCACGCGGGCCTGATCGCAAAGCGCGCGGTAGCGCGTCAGCGCATGGATTGCCCGCTCGATGGCGTCGGGGTCCATGCGGCCAGTCGTTGCTATCCCGCGGCCAAGGCCACAGGAGACTTTTTCGTTGAACAATACCGACGGCGAGCGAACCATCCCCTCGTAAATGACGAGGCGTACGGAGTTCGACCCGATGTCGACAACGGCGATGGGGGACCTGTTCTTCAGGCGCCCCTGGGCGTCTTCCATGTCGACCACTGGCTATGCGTGTCCTTTGTTCTCAAGGAGAACGGTCCGGCGCCCCCGCCCCGTTTTTGTCACGCCTTCTTTGCCCGTTTACGATGGGCGATCAATCGCGGTGCCGACGATTTCAACGATTTTCCCCGGCCAGACAGGCTGGGATTTGTCATGAAATAATTCTGCGCATCGAACGCCTCTTCGCCTTCGCTCGCGGTAATGCGCACGGAGCGTCCGTCTTCAAGCACCTCGAAGCTTTGGGTGTTGTCGAGCAGGTTGGCCAGCATGATCTGCGAGATCACCTGTTCGCGCACCGTCGGGTTGGCGAGCGGCACCAGCGTCTCGACCCGGCGATCCAGATTGCGCGGCATCAGATCGGCCGAGCCGATATAGACGATCGACTTGTCCGACGGCAGCCCGCCGCCATTGCCGAAGCAATAGATCCGGCTGTGCTCGAGGAAGCGCCCGACGATCGACTTGACGCGGATATTGTCCGAAAGGCCCGGCACCTGCGGGCGCAGGCAGCATATGCCGCGCACGACGAGATCGATCTCGACGCCTGCCGCACTTGCTTCATAGAGCGCATCGATGATCTGGCCATCGACCAGCGAATTCATCTTGAGCCATATCGCGGCCGGGCTGCCAGCACGCGCATATTCCGTCTCCGCTTCGATCAATCCGAGCAGACGCGGCCGGATGTGCATCGGCGATACGGCAATTTCCATATCGTGGGCCGGGTCGGCGTAGGACGTGATGAAGTTGAATACCTGCGCCACGTCGCGCCCGATCGTCGGATCCGTCGTGAAGTAGGACAGGTCGGTGTAAATCTTGGCGGTGATCGGATGGTAGTTGCCGGTGCCCAGATGGACGTAGGTGCGCAAACCGGTATCCTCGCGGCGCACCACCAGCGACATCTTGGCGTGGGTCTTCAATTCAACGAAGCCGAAAACAACTTGGACACCGGCGCGTTCCAGATCCCGCGCCCAGCGGATATTGGCTTCCTCGTCGAACCGGGCCTTCAGTTCGACCAGCGCGGTCACCGACTTGCCGGCTTCTGCCGCATCCATCAGTGCCCGAACGATCGGCGAGTTGTTGGAGGTGCGGTACAGCGTCTGCTTGATCGCGATGACGCTCGGGTCGAGCGCTGCCTGGCGCAGGAACTGCACCACGACGTCGAACGATTCATAGGGATGGTGGACGATCAGGTCCTTCTGCGAGATCGCGGCAAAACAATCGCCATTATGCTCGCGGATGCGCTCGGGGAAGCGCGCGGTGTAGGGCGTGAACAGCAGATCGTCGCGCGGGATCTTGACGATCTCCGAAACCGTGTTGAGCGCCAGGATGCCCGGCTGGACGCTGATGCGGTTTTCAGGAACCGCGAGTTCATGGGCAACGAATTGCCGCAAGCCGACCGGGATTTCATGGTCGAACTCGATGCGGATCACGTCGCCGCGCCGACGGCGCTTCAGCGCGCTTTCAAAGAAGCGCACCAGATCCTCGGCTTCTTCCTCGACTTCCAGATCGCTGTCTCGGATGACGCGGAAGGTGCCCTGCCCCTTGATCTCGTAGCCGGGGTAGAGGCGGACGATGAACAGGCCGACAATGTCCTCGAGC
Source organism: Roseitalea sp. (assembly GCA_041752455.1). GTDB lineage: Bacteria > Pseudomonadota > Alphaproteobacteria > Rhizobiales > Rhizobiaceae > JBGSWL01. Next base: position 6,631 of record JBGSWL010000150.1, read on the forward strand.
GTGATGAAGCGGTAGCCGGGCGCTTCGGTCGGCAGGGCGACAAAGCGCGGCAGCGCCGGCGGCAGGCGCAACAGCGCGTTCATCTGCTTGCGCGTCGTCCGGTTGACGAGTTGCAGCGCCATCGAGAAGCCGAGGTTGGGGATGAACGGGAACGGGTGCGCCGGGTCGATCGACAGCGGCGTCAGCACCGGGAAGATCTTCTCCAGGAAATCGTCTTCCAGCCATTCCACTTCGGCGCGCGACAGGTTCTCGCCGCGCACGATCTCGATGCCCTTGAGCGACAGTTCTTCGCGCAACTCTGACAGGACAACCTGCTGCTCGGTCTGCAGGCGATGGATTTCATCCAAGACCAGTTCGAGCTGGGCCTCCGGCGTGCGCCCGTCGATCGAGCGCTCGGTGATGCCTTCGCGGACCTGACCGGCAAGGCCGGCGACACGCACCATGAAGAACTCGTCGAGGTTGGCCGCCGAGATCGACAGGAAGCGCAGGCGCTCCAGAAGCGGGTGCGACTGGTTGCGGGCTTCGTCGAGAACCCGCCAGTTGAACTGCAGCCAGGAAAACTCGCGGTTGATGAACCGGGCCGGATCATCGTTCGCGACCATCTCGATCGACGAGCGCGCCATCGCATCGTGATGCGCTTCGGCGGCGGCGTCAGCATTGGCGTTTTCAAGCGCAATGCCTGACTGCTGTTCCATGGCGTCTTCGGAATTGTGGTCGTCCATCTGGCGTCTCCGGCTGGCTTTTTCACCGGCATAATTAGCCAATGAAACGGTTTGGTGACAGGCGCCCGCCACGCACGCCCTAGAACTCCAGACTTGCCTGTCCTGCACCACCTTCGTCAAGCGCTCGCGCAGCCATGGCGCGCGTTACGGGCCGCCTCGCCGACAGTGACAAGCGGTCGATGCGGGCCACCACGTCCATCGCGGTCGACAGGGACCGCTCCATGCGGGCGGCGAGAAAGGCGATGACGGCCGTATCGACCGCCAGTTGGCGATCGGAGAACAGCTTGGCGATGATGGTCTTCAGGAGGGCGTCGTCCGGCAATGCGATGACGGCAACGGTCGCCGCGCGGAACCGGCTGAGCAGGTCCGGCGTTGCCACGGCAAACGACGAGGGGTTGACTGTGGCGGTCATCAGCATGGTCGATCCGGCCGACCGCACGGCGTTCAAGAGGTGAAACAGGCCGGTCTCGTCGATCCGCCCCTCGACAATCCCGTCGCACAGGACCGGACGGCCCTGCTCCGCGGCTTGCAGATCGGCGGCAGTAACCGCAGACGCGTCAACAACGATCGCGGCGGCCCTTTCGCGCCAGACCGATGCCAGATGGGTCTTACCGGACCCGTGCGGGCCGACGATGGCGGCAAGATAGAAGTGCCAGACGGGCCAGTCGTCGATGAGATGCACCGCCGCCTCGTTGGATGTCGACACGGCGAGGTCTTCCCGGCGCCATGACGGCTCATGGGCAAGCGCAAGGGGCATCTGGCCTTCAGGCATGGCTCCTCCTTCGGCGTTCCCTCAGCGGGAACCGCCCCGGTCGCCCTCGTAGAGATCGGAATCGAGGTAGCGATCCAGACCGAACCGCACCAGCACACCGATGGCTGCGGACGCGGGAACCGCGATCAGCATGCCGGTAAAGCCGAACAGCGAGCCGAATGCAAACAGCGCAAACATCAGCCAGACCGGATGAAGGCCGACGCTTTCGCCGACAAGCTTGGGCTGCAGGATGTTGCCCTCGACGATCTGGCCGAAGAAAAAGATCGCCGCCACAATACCGATGCTGATCAATGAGGGCAGGTATCCGACATTTGCGACTGTCTGGGCGTCCGGCCAGTACTGCACGATGGCAACACCGACCGACAGGACAAGGCCGACCAGCGAGCCGACATAGGGCACAAAGCTGATCAGACCGGCGACAAGGCCGATCAGCAGTCCGAAGTTGAGGCCGGTCACCGAAAGCGCCGTGGCATAGAAAAGTGCCAGCAGCAGACAGACAGTGCCCTGCCCGCGCACGAAGCCGGCAATGGCGCTGTTGATCTCGCGGCCAAGGCGGCGGACGGTCTCGACATGGTCGCGCGGGATCCAGCTGTCGAGGCGGGCGACCATCTTGTCCCAATCGAGCAGCATGTAGAAGGCGACTACCGGTGTCACGACCAGCAGCCCGACGATATTGAGGGCTGCGGACGCCGACGACCAGATGCCGGACAGGACTTGCGCCGCAAAGCCGGCGCCCTGCTGGAAGATGTCGTTGAGACTGCCGCCAAGACGGTTGCCATCACCATTGACGATGTCGGCCAGCCACGGCGTCGAGGCAACCAGATCGAGAAGAATGACGCGCAGATTCTCGTAGTACTCGGGCAGATTGCTCATCAGTTCGCTGAACTGGGTGACCAGTACCGGGACAATGACGATCAGGGCTGCCGTGAAGAGGACAAGGAACGTGACAAGGATGAGGGTCGTGGCGGCAAGGCGCGACAGGCCGCGCCGCTGCAGATAGTCGGCGACCGGATCAAGAAAGTAGGCGAGCGCAAATCCGGCCAGAAACGGCAGCAGGATCGACCGGAAGAGGTAGAGGAACGCGCCGAAAACCAGCATCGCGCCAAGCCAGAAAAAGATCTGCCGTCGCAATGTCGAGACGTCGATATGTTCGGTCATCGTCCAGCCCCGTACGGTGTCAAGGAAGCGATCAAATCACCACAGCCCGGAAAGCGCATAGTCATCGAAGAATGGCGCGGTCAAGGCGGCACAGCCTTGCCGCGTGAAGGCTGGCGCTAAAAAGCTGCGGATGGGGCACTCTGCGCGATTGGCGCGCGGGTTCAACCCGCGTAAACCGGGCCTTCGAAGCAAGTCACATGCACCCAGCAATCCGGACCAACTGCCATGGCTGATCGCGACCCAAACGCCAACGGGCTGACCTATGCCGATGCAGGCGTGGACATCGATGCGGGCAATGCCCTCGTCGAAGCGATCAAACCTGCCGTGCGTTCCACGCGCCGGCCGGGTTCCGACACGGAAATCGGTGGTTTTGGCGGGCTGTTCGACCTCAAGGCGGCCGGGTTTGCGGACCCGATTCTGGTCGCAGCCAATGACGGGGTTGGCACGAAACTGAAGGTCGCCATCGAAACCGGCCTGCACGACACGGTCGGGATCGATCTGGTCGCCATGTGCGTCAACGATCTTGTCGTGCAGGGCGCCGAGCCGCTGTTCTTTCTCGATTATTTCGCCACCGGCAAACTGGATGTGACCGAAGCGACGGCCATCGTCACCGGGATTGCGAGCGGATGCCGGATGGCAGGCTGCGCCCTCATCGGCGGCGAGACGGCGGAAATGCCCGGCATGTACCGTGATGGTGACTATGATTTGGCGGGCTTTGCGGTGGGTGCAGCCGAACGTGGTCAGCTTCTTCCTGTTGACACATTGCGCGAAGGCGATTTGATCCTCGGGCTTGCGTCCTCCGGGGTGCACTCGAACGGCTATTCGCTGGTGCGGCGCATTGCGGCGGCGAGCGGTCTGGCATGGAGCGATCCGGCACCGTTTTCAGCGGATCGGTCGCTCGGCGAAGCCCTGATGGAGCCGACACGCATTTATGTGAAGCCTGTGCTGGCGGCGATCCGCCAGACCGGAGCGATCAAGGCGCTGGCGCACATCACAGGCGGCGGGTTCATCGACAACATTCCGCGCGTCCTGCCGGAGACGCTTGCCGCCCATGTCGACCTTGCCGCGATCACTGTACCGCCGGTCTTTTCCTGGTTGTCGCGCACCGGCGGCGTCGCGCAGGGCGAAATGCTGCGCACGTTCAATTGCGGCATCGGCATGATCGTCGTCGTGGCGCACGACCATGCGGCAACGGTTGCCGACGTCCTTTCCGCCCATGGCGAGACGGTCACGCGGATCGGCGTGCTGACGCAGCGCGGGCATGATGCCGTCACCTTTTCCGGAACGCTGGCGCTTTGACCATGGCGCGCAAAGTGCCGGTCGCCGTGCTGATCTCCGGTCGCGGCTCCAACATGCTGGCGCTGGCAGAGGCCTGCGCCAAACCCGACTATCCGGCGTCGATCGTGCTTGTGCTTGCCGACAAGGCCGACGCTGGCGGGCTGGAAGCAGCGCGCGCGCTCGGCATCAAGGCTGTCGCGATTGCGCGGTCCGACCATGCGTCGAAAGCTGCGCATGAGGCTGCGGTGCAAGCGGCGCTGGCCGAAAGTGGTGCGCAGATTGTCTGCCTTGCAGGCTACATGCGCCTGCTCAGCGCCGAATTTCTTGCGCCCTGGCAGGGCCGGATCATCAACATCCACCCGTCGCTGCTGCCTCGGCACACGGGGCTCGACACCCATGCGCGGGCACTTGCCGCCGGGGACGCGGAACATGGCTGTTCGGTGCACCATGTGACCGCGGGCATGGATGAAGGCCCGGTGATGGCGCAGGCGCGGGTCGCGGTTCTTCCCGGTGAAACCGCAGAGACCCTTGCAGCGCGGGTGCTGGCCGAGGAGCATCGCCTTTACCCGCAGGCGCTGGCGGCACTGGCAGCGAGCCTGCCGTGAACTATCGCCACGCCTATCATGCGGGCAATTTTGCCGATGTCGTCAAGCATGTGATCCTGACGCGGGTCATCGCCTACATGCTGGCGAAGGACAAGCCGCTGTTCCTGCTCGATACCCATGCCGGCATCGGCGCCTATGACCTGAGTTCCGAAGAAGCAGGCAAGACCGGTGAGGCCGAAGATGGCATTGCCCGGTTGATCACGGCCCTGCCCTCCCTTTCCGACGAGGCGCGGGCGCTGCTCGCGCCGTATCTCGCCATCGTTCAGGCAGAGCCGGCGCGGTACCCCGGTTCACCGTCAATCATGGCGGCGATGATGCGCCGGCAGGACCGGGCTGCGTTCATCGAAAAGCATCCTGCCGATGCGCAGACACTGGCGGATGTTTTTGCGGCGAACCGGCAGGTGCGTGTTCATGACACGGATGGCTGGACCGCACTGAAGGCGATGCTGCCACCTCCGGAAAAGCGCGGCATAACGCTGATTGATCCGCCGTTCGAGGAAAAGGGCGAGTTCAACCGGCTGGTCCAGGGCCTCTCGGCGGCGCTGAAACGGTTCGCCACCGGCACATTCCTGCTGTGGTATCCGATCAAGGACAGCAGCGAGGTAGCGCGCCTGCGCGAGGCGATCGGTGCCACGATGGCGGGGGTGCGGATGGCCGATACGCGCTTTCTCGTGGACCGCGACGTGGATGCCAACGGCTTTCGCGGAAGCGGCATGGTGATCGTCAACGCGCCGTTCACGCTTGAGACGGAACTGGCGACCTTGATGCCGGAACTGGTGCGGGCGCTTGAACGCTCCCCGAATGCGGGAGCCTGGCAATGGCAGACGCTGCCATGACGGTTGCATGAAAACCGGTCGCGCGGCACGCAGCACCCTTCCGCAAAGGTCCGGCACTTGCTATCAGGGAGCCGATATTGTGCGGAGATCGGCATCATGACGTGGCGCAACGGACTTTTGTCAATCGCAACTGTGGCCGGACTGCTTTTGGCCGCCGCGCCGACTTTGGCGCATGATCCCTACTTCCGGACGGTCAAGACGCCGTTCTGCGATGATGCAGCCATGCTCAAGCGGATCACCGCCCGGTTTCGCCATCAGGCTCGCCACGTTCACCACGACGAGACGCTGGCGATCGTCGATTTCACCCATGTGGACGAAACAAGGTTCCGCGAGCAGGACACTCACAAGGCGCGGCCGATTCCACGCCGCTATTGCTCGGCGCGCGCGCACCTGAACGACGGTCGCCATCGCACCGTCTGGTACCTGATCGAGGGTGGCGCAGGCTTTGCCTCGATCGGAGCCAATGTAGAGTTCTGCGTTTCGGGATTTGACCGCTGGAACGTCTACGACGCATCCTGCCGCGTCTTGCGCTGATACGAGCCGATGCGGTCTGCGCGCTTTGCCGTTTTCCGGCCCGTCATCGGGGTTTTGGCGCTGTTGGCAGTCGGTTGCGAAGACACAACGCGCACTGAAGCGTCCAAGCCCGTCGTCGAACCGGTCACGGCAGTGCAAAATCCGGCTGCCAATGCGTCCGGATTTGATTTCTGGGTGCTGGCCCTGTCGTGGTCGCCGGGCTACTGCGCGTCGGAAGGCGACAACGCCAACCGTGAACAATGTGCGGGCCGCACCGAGCACGCCTTTGTCGTGCATGGCCTTTGGCCGCAATTCGAACGCGGCTACCCGGAGTTTTGTGAAACCCGCCAATCGCTGGATGTCTCACGGCAAGCAGTGAACACCATCGATGACCTGATCCCGTCGACCGGCCTGGTGCGCCACCAATGGAAGAAGCACGGCACATGTTCGGGCCTCACCCAGCCGGATTATTTCGAGACCATTCGCGCGGCCCGCGAGATGGTTGCGGTCCCCGACGATTTCGAGGGCCGCAGGGCCACGTCGTCAATCGATCCCGATGCGATCGAGGCCGCGTTTCTCGCCGCCAATCCCGGCCTTCCTGCCAAGGGTGTCGCGGTCACTTGCGACCGGCGGTTCCTGCGCGAAGTGCGCATTTGCCTAAACCGGGATCTTTCGGGTTTCCGCCCCTGCGCAGAAATCGATACGCGCAGTTGCCGTCTTGGTTCAGTCGTCGTGCCACCGGACGATCGTTAGCTCTTTTTCACTCCTCAACCCCAACCAAGGGCTGCATCCATGAAGCTGTTTTCATCCAACCCCTCGCCGTTCTGCGCCAAGGTCCACATGGCTGCCCATCTTCTCGGCCTGCCGGTTGACGTGGTCGTGGTCAACACCGCCGAAGACCCGGCCGAACTCATCGCCGCAAATCCGCTTGGCAAGATTCCGACGCTGGTGCTGGATGATGGAACTGCGATGTTCGACAGCCGGGCGATCATGCTGGAATTGGACCGGATGAGCGGTGGCAAACTCTATCCGCATGCATCGGGCGAGCGCCGTGCCGCCGAACTGCTCGAAGCGGCAGCGGACGGGCTCTGCGATACACTGCTGGCGCAAGCCTACGAGCGGCGGTTCCGCCCCGCCGACAAGGTCTATTCACCCTGGCTTGACCGGCAAGCGATGAAAAGCCGCCGTGCACTGGATTGGCTGGAAGCGGAGGTAATGCCTTTGGCCGATGGCCTCCATGGCGGGCAATTGGCCTTGGCAGCAGCACTTGGCTACCTCGACCTGCGCTTTGCCGACACCAATTGGCGCCATGGCCGACCGAGGCTTGGCGCATTCGACATGCACTTTGCCGAACTTCATCCGGCGTTGGCGGCACTGAAGCCGTCGGCCTGACCCAGCCAACAAAAAAGCCGCCGGACTTTCGCCCGGCGGCCAATAGTCAGGTGCTGTGTGTCGGATCAGAACTTGATGCCGATACCGGCCTTGACCGACTGTTCGTTGAAGCCCGATGAGATGGTCGTGCCTCCAAGATCGTAGTCCTTGGATTCAAAGTCGGTGTAGCGGTATTCAAGACGGCCGAAAATGCGCTGCGTGATCATCGCATCGGCGCCGGCACCGACAGTCCAACCGATATGGGCGTTGCGGTCGGAATTGACGCCGTCGTCCACTTCAACACCGGTGATTGCGACACCAGCCGTACCGTAGATGAGGACCGGGCTGAAATCGTAACCGAGACGGGCGCGAACCGAGCCATTGAAGTTCTGCTCGGCTTCGACACCGCCAAGGCTGCCGTTTGCGCCGGAATAGCCGCCATCGATTTCAGCACCGTAGACGATGGAACCGATCTGCGAGTTGCCACCGATGAAAAGTCCGCCACCGAAGCCGTTGGCATCGACGTCGCCAGCCGAGGTGTCAAACTTGCCGAAATTGTAGCCGAGGTACGAACCGGCATAAAAGCCCGACCAGTTGGCGACCGGCGCCATCACTGTGTCGGCCACCGGTGCTTCCGGCGGCAGGTCGATCGCGTCGGCAGCATTTGCCGGAACGGCGAGCGCCGCAAGGCCCGCACCGATGAGACCGGCAGCGAGGAAACCAGCGCGCGAACGCACCCGACCGCCGGTGTAGATGTTCTTGTTGTCGTTTTGCATGTTCATGCTCCTAAGTGCCTGTTTGGTCTGATCGGGTGAATGACCCCTGCCCCCAGACGCCAGCGAGGGAGTGATGAACCCGGAATGCGGCGGGCTCGGTTCCCCTTTCAGGTGATTTCGTGGCGCTGAAGTGGCGGAAATAGTCTGTTGCAAAAGGGATACACCGTTTCAGGGGGCCGCTGAACGCCATCCGCGCCGGCCGCTAGGCAGCGAACGCGGCGCTCCTATATGTCCGCGCTGACGCATTTGGACGAGAAGGCCGCCGCACCATGAACCTTGAGGACGTACGACCGGTTGCATTCGTGACCGGTGCCGGCCAGCGCATCGGGCGCGCCATTGCGCAGGACCTCGCCCGGCATGGATTTGCCGTCGCGATGCATGCCAACCGGCAGATCGATGCGGCGCAAGACTTGTCCGACGCGATGAACGCCGAAGGCATGACGACCTGCGCGCTTGCCGCAGACCTTCGCGATGGCGCTGCGGCCGATGCACTGTGCGCCCAAGCGGCCGTACGCCTTGGCGCGCCTGTACGGCTTCTCGTGAACAATGCGTCGATCTTTGACGATGACAGTGCGCATACGTTCGATGAAGCGCGGTGGGATGCGCATTTCGACCTGCATCTGAAGGCGCCGGTCCGGCTGGCACAGGCGATGGTCGCAGGTCTTGGCGACGACGGTATAGGCCTCGTCGTCAACATGATCGACCAGCGGGTGCTGCGGCTCAATCCGCGGTTCTTTTCCTACACGCTGTCGAAATCGGCGCTCTGGACTGCCACGCAGACCATGGCGCAAGCCTTTGCGCCACGGGTTCGGGTCGTGGCGATCGGCCCCGGCCCGACACTGCGCAACGAACGCCAGAAGGACGACGACTTTGCAGCGCAGGCCGCCGCCGTTCCGCTCGGGCATGGGCCGTCGCTCGATGAATTCGGCGCGACAATCCGCTATCTGTGGCATGCAACTTCCGTGACAGGCCAGATGATCGCGCTCGATGGAGGCCAGCACCTCGCCTGGCAGACGCCTGATGCGACCGTCGCCGAATAGCGATGGCGCGGGCGTGGCGGCAGCGTTATTCACGGCACTCCGGTCGGGGCTTGATGCCACGGTCCGATGACCCCCACATGGAGCCCATGAGCACTCACCCAGAATCGGACATTGGCGCGGAGATCGACGCCGATCCGGACACATTGCCGGATGCCGACGATGACCTTGGCAGCGATGGCGCGGTCGAGCCCGTCACCGGTCCGCAGATCGACTGGGGCGACCGGCTGACCGATCCGCAGGGCGCCAAGGGCGCGCCGCTGATTGCTGCGCTGGTCAAGCGTCTGCCCAACAAGCCGGGCGTCTACCGCATGTTCAATGCGGGCGGCGACGTGCTGTATGTGGGCAAGGCAAAGTCGCTGAAAAACCGCGTCAACTCCTATGCGCGCATGGGCGGCCACAACAACCGCATCGCGCGCATGATCGCCCAGACGGCGGCCATGGAGTTCGTGACGACGCGCTCGGAAACCGAAGCGCTGCTGCTGGAAGCCAATCTGATCAAGCGGTTGCGGCCACGCTTCAACGTGCTGCTGCGCGACGACAAGAGCTTTCCCTATATCCTGATTTCGGGCGGCCATCCGGCGCCGGGGCTGTTCAAGCATCGCGGCGCGCGCACCCGCAACGCCGAGTATTTCGGCCCGTTTGCTTCCGCCGGAGCCGTCGGGCGGACGATCAACGGCCTGCAGCGCGCGTTCCTGCTGCGCACCTGCACCGACAGCGTCTATGACAGCCGCACGCGGCCCTGCCTTCTGTACCAGATCAAGCGCTGTTCCGGCCCGTGCACCGGCGAAATCTCGCTGGAGAACTACGCCGTGCTCGTCGACGAAGCGAAAGCGTTCCTGTCCGGGCGCTCTCGTGCCGTGCAGACGCAAATGGTGGCGACGATGGAAGCGGCGGCGCAGGACCTCGATTTTGAACGCGCTGCGCTGTACCGCGACCGGATCAGCGCGATGACGTCAATCCAGAGCCAGCAGGGCATCAATCCGAGCGGCATCGACGAGGCCGACGTGTTTGCCTTGCATCAGGATGGCGGGATGATCTGCATCCAGGTGTTCTTTTTCCGCACGGGCCAGAACTGGGGCAATCGCGCGTATTTTCCCAAGGCTGATCCGGCGATGGAGCCAAGCGAGGTTCTGGCGGCGTTCATCGCACAGTTCTACGACAACAAGCCCTGCCCCCGTATGCTGCTGCTCTCGCATGCCTTGGAGGAGCAGACGTTGCTGGAAGATGCGCTGTCGCTGCAAGCCGAGCACAAGGTCTCGATCCTTGTGCCCAAGCGCGGGGAAAAGCGCGACCTTGTCGAGCATGCGCTGTCCAATGCGCGCGAAGCGCTCGGTCGGCAACTGGCCGAGACCGCGACACAGACGCGCCTGCTGACCGGTCTTGCCGAAACTTTCGGCCTGTCGCGCGTGCCGCGCCGCATCGAAGTCTACGACAACTCGCATATCATGGGGACCAATGCGGTCGGCGCGATGATCGTTTCCGGTCCGGACGGCTTTGCCAAGGCGCACTACCGCAAGTTCAACATCCGCTCGACGGAAGCGTCTCCGGGCGATGACTTTGCGATGATGCGCGAGGTGATGGAGCGGCGTTTCTCGCGGCTGAAGAAGGAGCATGGCGAAGCGCCGCCAGTGACCGACAATGACGCGGATACCGAAACCGACACCACGATGCCGGCCTGGCCCGAGCTCTTGCTGATCGACGGCGGGCAAGGCCAGTTGAGCGCGGTTCTGACAATCATCGAAGAGCTTGGCCTGACCGGAACCATGGACATTGTCGGCGTTGCCAAGGGGCCGGACCGCGATGCCGGCCGCGAGCGGTTCTTCATGCCCGGCAAATCCGACTTCAGCCTGCCGCCGCGCGACCCGGTCTTGTACTTCATCCAGCGCCTTCGCGACGAGGCGCACCGGTTTGCCATCGGCTCACATCGGGCGCGGCGCAAGAAGGCGCTGGTTGCCAATCCGCTCGATGAGATTGCCGGCATCGGCCCGTCACGCAAACGCGCGCTGCTGCACCACTTCGGCACGGCCAAGGCGGTGGCGCGGGCAACGCTGGACGATCTGGCCAAGGTCGACGGGATATCCGAGGCCATGGCTGCGCAGATTCATGCCCATTTCCGCGAAAGCGGCTGATCACCTCGCCTTGACGGACCAGCCTGCCGGTGGTCATTGGAAACGAGGCGGACAAGATCATGGCGCAAACGCACGCTTTTTCGATACCCAATCTGCTCACCTACTCCCGCATTCTTGCGGTGCCGGTGATCGTGCTGTGCTTTTTCATCGAGGGTCGGCTGCAATCCTCGGACTTTGCGCGCTGGTCGGCGCTCGCCGTCTTCATCATCGCGTCGCTCACCGATTTCTTTGACGGATGGCTGGCGCGCAAGTGGCAGCAGACTTCGGCCATCGGGCGCATGCTGGATCCGATCGCCGACAAGCTGGTCGTTTCGGTCGTGCTGCTGCTGCTGGCTGCGGAAGGTTCGATTGCCGGCTGGTCACTGTGGGCAGCGGTGATCATCTTGTGCCGCGAGATCCTCGTGTCGGGGCTTCGCGAATATCTTGCTGCCGCCAAGGTATCGGTACCGGTGACGCAACTGGCCAAGTGGAAGACCACGATCCAGCTGGTCGCGATCGGCTTTCTTCTGGCAGGCCCGGCGGGCGACAAGGTCGTGCCTTATGTGACGGAGGCCGGACATGTGCTGCTGTGGATTGCGGCACTGATCACGCTCTATACCGGCTGGGACTATTTCCGCGGCGGATTGAAACACATGTCGGAGGATGCATGACGCGGTTTGTGTATTTCGCCTGGGTGCGGGAACGCATCGGCACGGGCCAGGAAAACCTCGACATTCCCGCCGATGTGGTCACCGGCGATGATCTGGTGGCGTGGATGAAGGGGCTTGGTGAAAACTACGCCCATGCGCTCGATGATGCGTTGGCAGTGCGGATCGCCGTCGACCAAGAGCATGTCGACCCGCGCGATCCGATCGGTCGGCCGGTCGAGATCGCCATCTTCCCGCCGATGACTGGCGGCTGAGGCCGGAATGGCATTTCCGACCCCATGCCGGATCGAAGTGCGGGTGCAGGCCGAGCCGATCGATGCGGTTGCCGAGCAGGCGGCGCTGACATCGGGACCTTCGGCAGCGGCGGGTGCGATCGTCGCGTTTCATGGCCTGTGCCGCGACGAAGGCGGACGCCTTTCAGCGCTCGAACTGGAGTACTATCCCGGCATGGCGGAAGCCGAAATCACCCGGATCGCCGGGGAAGCTTCCAAACGCTGGCCGTTGCTTGCCATCACCGCCATTCACCGGCACGGGCTGATTGCGCCGGGGGACACGATCGTCGTCGTCATGGCCGCCTCGCCGCACCGGCGCGCGGCGTTTGCCGGGGCGGAATTCGTCATGGATTTCCTGAAAAGCAAGGCGCCGTTCTGGAAGCGCGAACATCTGGTCGATGGCACGATTGGCGCCTGGGTCGATGCGCGCCATGAAGATGCCGAAGCGCTGGCCCGCTGGGATGCGTGAAGCGTTCAGCCGGAGCCGACAGCAAAGCTGGCGCCGGTGATTGCAAAGAAATGCAGGGCCGAGGCGCTGAGCACGAACAGGTGCCAGAGGGCGTTCTGGTATTTGAGACCTTCCCACTGGTGGAAGATGACGCCGACCGAATAGACGATGCCGCCGGCAACGATCAGCCAGGCATAGGCATACGGAATGACCGTGAACATCGGCCAGACCAGCAAGAGGCTTGCCCAGCCGAGGCCGAGATAGATCGTCACCGTGTAGCGATCGAGCGCACCACCGGCGAACAGCTTGCCAGCCGCGCCCATCAGGGCGGCAGACCAGATCATCGCCAGCATCACATAACCGAATGCCGTGTCGATCAGGAAGACAACCGGCGTGTAGGACCCGGCGATCTTCAGAAAGATGGCGGCCTGGTCGAAACGGCGCAGCGCCGGGCGCAGTTCGGGCCATGGTGTCAGGTGATAGGCGGCGGAAAACGAGAAGAGCCCGACGACCGTCAGGCCATAGACGATGAGCGCGACGTTGGTCGGCATCGACAACAGGCTCAGCGCATAGGCATAGACCGACAGGAAGCCGACAATGCTGCCCACGACGCCGATGACATGGACGATGCCGTCGGCAAACTTTTCCTCCGGTGCATAGTCCGGATAGGCAGGCTCTACGCGCGGTGCTGCGCGGCTTCCCGTTGCTGAAGCGCTCATCGGTTCTCTCCTGAACCATTTTGTTTCATTGTGCGGCACATCTGTTGCAAGCTTGTAAACACGCGATGGTGCAACGCACAGAGGCAATATGAGCGCAGGACGTCTACAGGACATGAACCGGCCTGTGCCGGAAACGTTCCCTCACCGGATCACCGAGCGGTTGCGCTTTGGCGATACGGACCAGCAGGGACACATCAACAATGCGGTGTTTGCGACGCTGTTCGAGAGTGGCCGCGTCGATTTTCTCTATGATCCGGAGCGTGGCCTGCCGCCGCAAGGCTGCCAGTTCGTGATCGCCGAAATCACGATCCGCTTCGTTGCGGAGATGACGTTTCCGGGGACCGTCAAGATCGGGAGTGCAGTCTCGCGCATCGGCACATCGTCGGCCGGGATCACGCAGGCGCTGTTTGCAAATGGCGTCTGCACGGCAACTGCCGACAGCGTCATCGTGCTGACTGACCTTGCAACACGACGCTCGACGCCGCTGCCCGATGCGGTGCGGGCGCGGTTTGAGGACTTGATGCGGGCGTGAAATGCAAAACGGCCGGGCGAACCCGGCCGTCGCAATTTCGTGCCTTGCGGCAATATCAGCCGACGATTTCGTGGCCGGCAAACCAGAAGGCCATTTCCTCGGCTGCGGTTTCAGCCGCATCCGAGCCATGCACCGAGTTTTCGCCGATCGACAGGGCAAACGCCTTGCGTATCGTGCCTTCGGCGGCGTTGGCAGGATTGGTCGCGCCCATCACTTCGCGGTTCTTGGCTATGGCGTTTTCGCCTTCCAGAACCTGCACGACGGTCGGGCCCGATGCCATGAATTCGGTCAGTTCGCCAAAGAACGGGCGTTCCTTGTGGACGGCGTAGAAGGCTTCCGCCTGGCGCTGGCTCATCCAGACGCGCTTGGAAGCAACGACGCGAAGGCCGGCTTCTTCAAGCATCTGGGTGATGGCGCCGGTCAGGTTGCGCTTGGTGGCATCCGGTTTGATCATCGAGAAAGTACGTTCGGTCGCCATCGGGTCTTGTCCTTGGTTTTTCGACCCGCATGGGTTGCGGGTCTGGTGTGGGGCGGGATTTCGCGCGACCTATAGCCGGGCTTTGCAGGCCCGACAAGGCTTTGCAGACCGGACAAGGCTTGCCAGAACGCTTGCGCTGGCGCGCCGACTGGGGCAGATCACCGCGCATGTTACAGATCACCAACCTCACCTTCCGCATGGTCGGCCGGCCGCTGTTCGAGAACGCGTCGGCGACGATCCCTACCGGCTCGAAATGCGGTCTTGTCGGCCGGAACGGCACCGGCAAGACGACACTTTTCAAGCTGATCACCGGGGCGTTGACGCCTGAATCCGGCGAAATCTCGCTGCAAAAGGGCCTGCGTCTCGGCCAGGTGGCGCAGGAAGCGCCGGGCACCGATGCAACGCTGCTGGAAACCGTGCTGGCGGCTGACACCGAACGGGCGGACCTGTTTGCCGAAGCCGAGACTGCGACCGATCCGGACCGCATTTCCGAGATCCATGTCCGCCTTGCCGACATCGACGCGCATTCGGCGGAGGCGCGCGCCGGCGCGATCCTGCACGGGCTCGGCTTTGATGCAGAAGCCCAGCAGCGCCCCTGCAAAAGCTTTTCCGGTGGTTGGCGGATGCGCGTTGCGCTCGCAGCGGTTCTGTTTCTCGAGCCGGACTACCTGCTGCTCGACGAACCGACCAACTATCTTGATCTGGAAGGCACGTTGTGGCTGGAAAACTATATCCAGAAATACCCGCATACCGTGCTGATCATCAGCCATGACCGCGACCTGCTCAATTCGGCGGTGTCGTCGATCCTGCATCTGGAAAACCGCGAGCTGAAATTCTACCGCGGCAACTATGACAACTTTGCCCGCACGCGCGCGGAACGCATGGCGCAGCAATCCAAGGCCAAGGAAAAGCAGGACGCCAAAAAGAAGCATATGGCGGCGTTCGTCGAGCGCTTCCGCGCGAAAGCATCAAAGGCCAAGCAGGCCCAGAGCCGCCTGAAGGCGCTCGAGAAGATGGGCGACATCGCGGTGATGATCGACGAAACCGTCAAGCCGCTGAAGTTCCCCTCGCCTGATCGGCAAGCCGCCTCGCCGATCATCACGATGGAAAGTGCCAAGGTCGGCTATGACAAGGACAAGCCGATCCTCACGCACCTTAACCTGCGCATCGACGCGGATGATCGCATCGCGTTGCTTGGTGCCAACGGCAACGGCAAGTCGACTTTCGCCAAGCTGCTGTCGGATCGCCTGAAAGTGCAGGACGGATCGATCGTGCGGGCGGAAAAGCTGCGGGTTGCGATGTTTGCGCAGCACCAGATGGATGACCTGCACGCCGACTGGACAGCGTTCGATCACCTGCGCGCCGCCCTGCCCGACGAGGCAGAAAGCAAGGTACGCGCGCGCGTCGCCGGCATGGGTCTTGGCACCGAAAAGATGGACACCAAGGCCGCCCAGCTTTCAGGCGGCGAGCGTGCCCGCCTGACACTCGGCCTTGCAACGCTCGACAAGCCGCATCTCCTGATCCTCGACGAACCGACCAACCACCTCGACATCGACAGCCGCGCCGCACTGATCGAGGCGCTGAACGACTACAACGGCGCGGTCATGCTGATCAGCCACGATCGCCACCTGCTTGAAGCGACGGCGGAACGGCTGTGGATCGTCGGCAACGGCACCGTGAAGCCCTATGACGGCGACATGGACGAGTACCGCACGCTCATTCTCAAGGGCCCGCAAAAGGCCAAGGAGGACGAGGATTCCGGTTCGAGGAAGAACGACGGGCTGACCGGCAAGGAGCGCCGCAAGCAGGCCGCCGCTGCCCGCGAAAAAATGAAGCCGGTGCGCAACAAGATCAATGAAATCGAAGCCTTGATGGCAAAAGGTCAGAAACTGATTCAAGCCATCGATCTCGAACTGAGTGCGCCTGCCGTGCTCGGCAGCCCGGACAAGATCGCTGAACTGACGACCAAACGCGGCAAGACGGAAAAGCAGAACGGCGATCTGGAAGCGCAGTGGATGGACCTTTGCGCGCAATACGAAGCGGCGACCGGCACCAGCCTGATGGACGACTGACGGCGCCGTTCTTTATTCGCCCCTGCCCCATTTGCGCACCGGCTTTGGCGGTTCCTTCGGTTTGACGGGTTCGGCTTCCGGCGCTTGTTCGCCGAGCGGACGCGCCCGGCCGATGTCGGAGGCACGGCCGATACGCCCGTTCGGGGAAGCCGGTGAGGACGTCCGCACACGACGCCTTCCGCCAAGAAGGAAAGCCACACCACCGATCGCAAGCAGCGAATAGCCAAGGCCCGTCCAGCTGTCATCGGCGAAGGCCACGCGGCCGGTCATCACAAGATCGACCGCTTGCAATTCGATGTCCTGCAGGTCGCCTGCCGTGGCGATGAATGTGTATGCGCCACCGGTCAGGGTCGAAAACCGGATAGCGTCATTCTCCATCGTCAGTGAGGCTGAGGAGCGCGGATCATAGCCTTCGGGCGGGGCGTCGAAAACGGCGATGGCGGTCGCCAGCGTCTGGTTGTCCTTGTTGGCCACCAGCGGAATATTGACCCGGTTTCCGGGCGCGATCGGTTGCTGTTTGGCAAGAGCGCGAATCTTGACCTCGACCGGTGCGTCGCCCGATGCCAATTCCACGCTCACCGGCACGAACCCGGTTTCAGCGTCATAAACCCTGTAAGTTCCGATTTCGAAATTGTCGAATGTGCGTTGGTAATGCGGGTAGCCAAACGAGATCGCGAGACCAGCCAAAAGGGCGAGAAAACCGAAAAAACGCATCAGGCCGCCTTCTCCCATTTTCCGTCAGCAGACTGTTTCCAATAGGCCAGCGGCAAGCCGCGCGCCTTCAGCATCTTCCAGTCTTCGCGCGCACGCGCAACCGCTTCGGCATCATTGCCATCAAACATCAACGCCGCGCGTTGCAAACCGGACAAGTCATCAGGCGGCGTTGCCCCCATCACGATGAAGCGCATCGCCGCATCGTTGGGGTTGGCTGTCCCGGCGGTCACAAAGACCGGATGGTCGCTCGCCGGCTCATCGCCATCGCGGCCATGCGGCAGAAAGCCGAGCGCGTCATGGGTCCACAGCATCTGGTCGACGGCGACGCAAGCAGCATCATCGGGCACCTGGATCGCGACACGCCAGCCGCGCGCCTGCGCCTTTTCCACCAGCGTCGGCAAAGCCGCCTCGAGACTGGTCTCGGTCAGGTGGTAGAAAGTGACTTCGGTTGTCTGTGCTGTCATCGACCTGTCGAATATTTTTATTTATTGTGGTCCCGGCTTAGCAGTGCGGGGTTTGACGATGCAACCGACGGTGTGGGCCATGGCGATTGCCTTTGTTCTATTTGCGGCGCCCGTCGAGGCGGCCGCGCTGTGCACATTTGATCCAATCAAGGGATTTTCCTGCCCGAAACCGAAGCGCGGCGAAGGCGGTGGGGCACTTCTTCATGAGCCCAAAGAGCTCAATGACGTCTTGGCAAAACAGTCGGCCGATATCGAAGCCTTGAAGCAACAGATCGACAGCATGAAGGCCTTGGAGAACTGATATGGACACTTCAACCGGACAGGCATATCTCCAATCCATCACCAGCCAGACATTCCAGCATCTCATCGACGCGCTTTTTTTCGGCGTGTTGCCTGTGTTTCTCATCGGGATTCTGATCGGAGCGGTAACCAACATTTTTGCTGCCCGCGACGGAGGGCCGACTGACCGGGCCGCCGTCCTTGCCTTTGCTTTTGTGGGCGCCGCCGCGGGCCTGATGATCGGCGCGTCGCGGCAACCGATCACGCAGGCAGCGCTTCCGGCACTGCTGACCTTCGCTTCGACGTTTCTCGCCTATGTCTATGTGAAGCAGAAGGCGGATGCGGCGGAAACCGCCCGCATCGAAGGCCTTCGGACCATGATCGAGACTGAGCACGTCGATACGAAACGCGTCAGCGGCGTGTTGCAGGACCTGCTCGGCAATGTCCGGTTCATTCCGGCTGGCATCATCGCCCTGTCGCTCGCCAGCCTCGGCGGCTCGTTCTACGGCTCGTCAATCCGCGACATGGCTGAACAGCGCGACCGTGACTACCAGGAATGGCTGAAGGCCTACGAGACCGTCGAACTACCGCTTCAGAAAGAGTTTCTGCGGCGGCAGGCAGGCCTGCCGCCGGAACCGGCGAAATAGGCGCTGCTCAGCTTTCGAACACGTCGCGCACGTACCGGTCGAGCAGCGCGACGCCAAACCCCGAACCCCAGGATGCATTGACGTCGGTGCCGGGCGAGGCCATCGCAGTGCCGGCAATGTCGAGGTGGGCCCAGGGCGTGTCACCAACGAAGCGCTTGAGGAACTGGGCAGCGGTGATCGCGCCGCCATTGCGGCTGCCGACGTTCTTCATGTCGGCGAACTTGCTGTCGATCATCTTGTCGTAGTCCGGCCCCATCGGCATGCGCCAGACCTTCTCGCCGGTGGCGAGCCCGGCCTTGGTCAGGGCCTCGGCCAGCGCATCGTCATTGGAGAAGAGACCGGCATGCTGCTGGCCGAGCGCAACCATGATCGCGCCGGTGAGCGTCGCAAGGTTGACCATGGCGACCGGCTTGTAGGTTTCGCGGCAGTAGTGCAGCGCGTCGCACAGCACGAGGCGGCCTTCCGCATCGGTGTTGATGACTTCTATGGTCTGGCCCGACATCGAGGTGACGATATCGCCCGGGCGCTGGGCATTGCCGTCTGGCATGTTCTCGACGAGGCCGATGATGCCGATGACGTTGACGTCCGCCTTGCGGGCGGCGAGCGCATGCATCAGGCCGGTCACGGCGGCAGCGCCACCCATGTCGCCCTTCATGTCTTCCATGCCGCCGGCGGGCTTGATCGAGATGCCGCCGGAGTCAAAAACAACGCCCTTGCCGATGAAGGCGACGGGCTTTTCCTTGGCCTTGCCGCCCATCCACTTCATGATGACCATGCGCGGCGGGCGAACCGAGCCTTGCGCCACGCCGAGCAATGCACCCATGGCAAGTTTGGTCATTTCCTTTTCCGTCAGGACTTCGATTTCGACGCCGAGCGCCTCAAGCGCCGCAGCGCGGGCGGCGAACTCGACCGGACCCAGAATGTTGGCGGGTTCGTTGACAAGGTCGCGCGCCAACATGGCGCCGCGCGCTACCGCTTCAGCGTCAACGAACGCCTTCTTTGCCGCGCCGGCATCGCTGGTCATGATCGTCAGCTTCTGGGCCTGTGCGGTTGCCTCCGCGTCATCGGCCTTTTTCGTCTTGTATTTGTCGAATTCGTAGGCGCGCAGCAGGAAACCCTGCGCAAAGGCTGCGGCCCGCGCCGGATCGTCGAGAAGATCACCGGCGACGACCGTCACAAGTTCCTCCCGCGTGACGGCCTTGCGCGCTGCACCACCCAGTGCCTGCCAGTCGGTCATTGCCAGATCGGTCACCTTGCCGGCGCCGATGACGACGATGCGGCTTGCCGCGCTGCCCGAAGGTGCCAGCACGTCGAGCACTGACTTTGCCTTGCCCGTGAACTTGGCAATGCCGGCTGCACGTTCCACCGTTCCATCACCGTCAATCCCTTCCAGAACCGGGGAAATCGGCGCGCCTTCGGCAACCAGCGCGACGACGGCTCCCTTCTTGATGGCGGCAGGCTTGGCAAAGGCAATGGCGGGCAGAATGGACATGATGGCGTGAGATCCTTTCAGGGAATTGGACCGCGGGACGCGAGCGGCGATGTGATGCCTTGATCTTGGACGTGCAAGCGGCGATAGCAAGAGCCAATTGGAGCCGCAATGGTTGGTTAACCGTGGTTCTTGGCAAAACATTCAACCCGACTTGCCATGGTTGATGAGTGGTTGCCGACACAGTTACAATTCGACTGGCGCCACATCCGGCGGCAACAGCGAGCGAACGGCGGACAAGCGACCGTGCGAGTGATCGAACGTTACATCTTCCGTCGGGTGGCCGGGGCGACGCTTGGCGCTTTTGCTGCGATCCTGGGCGTTGTCTGGGTAACGCAGGCCGTCACGCGCATCGATTTTGCATCCGGCAGTGCCGGCTCGATCTCGGCCTTTCTGACGATGATGGTGATGCTGACACCGCAGTTCATCACCCTGACCCTGCCATTCGGATTGCTGATCGGTTCGGTCAATGTGCTCAATGCGATGAACAGCGACAGCGAGATGCCGGTCATGGCGGGTGCGGGCATAGGTCGCATCGCGATCGGCCGTCCGATCCTGCTGCTCTCGTTCTTCTGTGGCGTGATCGTCTTCGCCAACAGTCACTTCATCGAACCGGCTGCCAACCGCAAGGTTCGCGACATCGTCACCGAGTCGCGCACGGACTTGCTGTCGACGCTGATCCGCGACGGGCGCTTCACACGCATCGAAAAGGGCATGACGATCTATGTGGAGCGCAAGGTCGGCGGCAACCTGTTGCAAGGCATCCTGATCGGCGACAAACGCGACAAGAAAACCCACCTGATCTACCACGCGCGCGAAGGACTGGTGCAGGATCGTGACGACGGTTCCATTCTGGTGCTCGTCGATGGACAAATACAGCGCCGCGAAGTTGCGACCGGCGCTGTTTCGGTGATCCGGTTCCAGTCCTACGCGCTGTCGCTCGACCAGTTTGCGCGGGTAGATGGCGCGACAACCTACTTCCTGCATGAGCGCCCGACAGCCTACCTGATGAACCCGGACCCGAACGACAAGTCGGTGCAGCGCTGGCCCGGCCAGATCGTCGGCGAACTGCACCGGCGCCTGACCGAGTGGCTCTATCCGACACTCTTTGCGTTCATTGCCCTGGCTTTGGCTGGACAGCCACGCTCGCACCGCGCCGCCGCGGTCGGCGTCGTGTTTCTGGCTTTCGGTACCGGCCTGATGTACCGGTGGGGCGGCTATTTCGCCTATAACGAGATCAAGTCGGACGCGTCGCTGTTCTGGATCCTTTATGCCATTCCGCTCGGCGGCATTTCACTTGGCACTTTTCTGTTTCTGACCGGGCGGACCATCGGTCTGCCCGACTGGGCGCTGACCCTGATGCAGACGCTGAATGCACGCTTCAATGCCCTGACCGGCCGTTCTCACTTGCCAAAGCCGGCGTGAGGCAAACATGATCGGCCTGACGCTCCAGACCTACATTTTCAAAAGCCTGCTTCGGACGTTCCTCGGTTTCGTTCTGGGTATCGCGGCGCTGGCATTGCTGGTCGATTTCACCGAACTGTCCAACCGCACCGGCAGCTTGCCGGATTATTCGGCCGGTGCCGCGCTGCTGATTTCGGCGATGCGCGTGCCGTTCATCCTGCAGGTTGCGATCCCGTTCGTGATGCTGTTTTCCACGATGGCGACGCTGATCCAGCTCAACCGCAAATACGAACTGGTTGTCGCGCGCTCTGCCGGGGTTTCGGCCTGGCAGTTCCTTTTGCCGACATGGGTGGCGGCGCTTGCCATCGGACTGTTTTGCGTCGTTGTTCTCAATCCGCTGGCAGCCGTCGGTTTTTCGGCTGCGCAAGCCTCTGAAGGCTTGTGGAAGGGTGCCAATCCGGGCGGGCTGTTTGCCGACAGTGATCCCTGGCTTCGCCAGGACCGCGAAGGCGGTGGCAGCATCATCATCGGCGCCGACCGGGTGGCGGGTGGAACCGTGACGCTGTTCAACGCGGTTTTTCTCGAGATCGAACCTGACGGAACAGCCGGGGTTCGCCATGATGCACGGCGGGCGGAACTGCGCGACATGACGTGGATTTTGACCGATGTGACAACGAGCAGCGCGGGAGAGCGTCCGGTCAACCAAAACCGTGTCACCTTGGCAACAACGCTGGATGAATCGGTGATCCGCGAGGCCCTCGTACCGCCGGAAATGGTTCCCTTCTTCTCACTTGCCCGTCAGATAGAAGCCGCGCGCTCATTTGGAGTCCCGGCAAGTCCGTTTCGCATGCAATATCATTCACTTCTTGCCCTGCCGGCCCTGCTTGTGGCGATGGCTCTGATTGCGGCTACCGTGTCATTGCGGTTTGTCCGGTTCGGGCAATCGGCAGGCATGATATTGGGTGGCATCGCAGCAGGCTTCGTGCTTTATGTGCTCACCGCTCTGGCGAAGTCTTTCGGCAGCGCGGGCGCCATTCCGCCTGTCGTGGCGGCGTGGCTTCCGGTTCTTTCGGGCGGGCTGTTCGGCGCAGCCTGGCTTCTGCACCGCGAGGACGGTTGATGCTTGAAGGGGTGGACATGGCCGCAGGCCGCCGCATTGCTGAACGCAGTGGCAAGACTGGCCCGCGCCTCACCGGCGTAGCCACGTTGCTTGCCGGCACCGCGTTGGCTGCGATCTCCTTTGCCGTGCCGCAAACGGCCCATGCCCAGACAGCCGACCAACTCGGCGGCCTTGTGCAGACGAACCCGGATGCGCAGCTGCTTCTGGAAGCTGACGAGCTGATCTACGACAATGACGCGGCCACCATCTCGGCAGCGGGAAATGTGCGGATCGACTATGATGGCACACGGCTTGTCGCCGACCGTGTCACCTATGTGGAAAACGGCGGACGGCTGATCGCAATCGGCAATGTCGAGATCCTGCAGGCGGACGGCACCCGCGTGACGGCCGACGAAATCGACATCACCGACGATTTCCGCGACGGCTTCGTCAATGCGCTGCGGGTGGTGACGACGGATAACACCCGCTTTGCCGCAGAGAGCGCCGAACGCCGGAACGGCACGACAACCATCTTCAACAATGGCGTCTACACCGCCTGCGAGCCCTGCAAGGAACGGCCCGAAAAACCGCCGATCTGGCAGGTCAAGGCGCAGCGCATCATCTGGAACGGCGAGGAAAAAACCGTCCGGTTTGAAAACGCCAGCTTCGAATTCTTCGGCGTGCCGCTGGCCCGGCTGCCGGTATTCACGACCGCTGACCCGACCGTCCGGCGCAAGACCGGATTCCTGTCACCCCGCTTCCGGTTTGCCGATGAACTCGGTTTTGGCGTCACGGTTCCGTATTTCATCAACCTTGCGCCGAACTACGATCTGACGCTGGCCGTCACCGGCTACACCCGGCAGGGTTTTCTGGCTGAAGCCGATTTCCGCCACAGGCTCGAAAACGGCATCTACACGCTGAAGATCGCCGGCATTCATCAGTTCCAACCGGACGCTTTTGATTTCAACACCGTTGATACCCTGTCCGAGAACCGGGGCATGATTGCCACGACAGGCCTGTTCAACATCAATCCGCGCTGGACCTTCGGCTGGAACGGCCTTTTGCAGTCCGACAAGAATTTCTCGCGGACCTACGCCGTGACCGGGTTCAACGACTATGTCGTCCGCAATCAGGCCTTCCTGACCGGGCTTTCCGGCTCGAACTATTTCGATGCGCGGCTGATGAAGTTCAACGTGCAGGAAAATGTCGTCACCGGCTGGGATGAGCGTCAGCCCGCCGTCCTGCCAAGCCTCGACTACAACTATGTCGTCGGCCAGCCGGTTGGCGGCGGACAACTCTCGTTCAACGTGAACACCCGCGGCATCGTGCGCGAAAACGCCGATGTGCGCACAGCCTTCGGCGATGACAGTTTTGCGCTGTTTGGTGCCGAGGGGAACTCCTGGCGCATGACGACCGAGACCGAGTGGAAGCGTGAAATCATCGCGCCGGGCGGGCTTGTGGTTGCACCGCTGCTCCATGCACGCGGCGATGTGACGATCCTTGATGCAACAGGAACCGGCGCTTTGGTCGATTCGGCCTCCGGGGCCGTGCTCGGATCCGACGGTACCTATTGGCGCGGCATGGTGACGGCGGGACTGGAAGTGCGCTGGCCGATCCTGTTCTCGACGGCATCGGCCAGTCATGTGATCGAGCCGATGGCTCAGGTCTTTGCACGGCCCGATGCCACCTTTGCCGGCGTTCTGCCCAACGAAGATGCCCAAAGTCTGGTCTTTGATGCTTCGACGCTTTTCGAACGCGACAAGTATTCCGGCTTTGACCGCATCGAAGGCGGCACCCGTGCCAATCTCGGTATCCGCTACACAGGCGTGCTTGGTGGAGGCTGGACGGCGGCGGGCCTGTTTGGCCAGTCTTTCCATCTTGCGGGCGAAAACCCCTACGCGACCGCCGATCTTGCCAACGCCGGAACGGATTCCGGTCTGGAAACGGATCGCTCGGACTATGTCGGCGCCTTGTCTGTGCGCAGCGACACCGGATTTGCAGCGGCCGTTGGCGGCAGCTTCGATGACGATGACTTCCGCTTGCGGCGCGCCGAAGTCGGCGTCGGCTATGCATCGGATGTCTTCAGCCTGTCGACACGCTACGCATTTGTCGGCGCCCAGCCGGGATATGGCTACGACTTTGATCGTCAGGAGATTTCGGCATCGGGGTCACTGCGGTTTGCCGAAAACTGGCGCGTTCTTGCGTCCGCCGCCTATGATCTCGAACAGTCGCGTCTGGACCGCCATTCGATCGGCTTTGCCTATGATGACGAATGCTTCATCTTCCAGGCGGCTTATGTGGAGAACCGGGACACCAACAACGCCGTATCCCGTTCCATCGGGTTCAAGCTGTCGCTTCGTACGATCGGTGACCTTGGCGCAACCACTGACGACCTCGATTTCTGACGTCTGACAGGAACCGTGTTCCGGTCGCTTCGCAATCGTGTCATTGTTTTGCCGTCAAGGAACGTCAGCACGAACATCAGAGCACTGCGCATCTTCAGGATGACCGACATGAAAACAATTAACGGACCCATTGCCCGCTTTTGCCGGCTTTCTGCACTGGCTTTGGCCAGCGCACTTTTAGCCGTGCCGGTCGCCGTCACTGTGCCCGGCACCACGGCACAGGCATCGGAGATCCGCGTTGTCGTCGATGACGAAGTGGTGACGTCCTATGACATCCAGCGACGCGCGGCCTTCCTGCGCCTGCAGCGCCAGAGCGGCAATCTGCAGGAAAAGGCTACCGACGAGTTGATCGAAGAAGCGCTGAAGCGCGCGATGATCCGGGAGGTCGGTATCCGCATTCCCGACAGCATGGTGACGACCGCGTTCAACGATTTTGCCGGACGCAACAAATTGTCGGTCGCGCAGATGACGCAGATCCTCAATCAGGCAGGCGTGACGGCCGACCACTTCAAGGAATTCATCCGGCTGCAAATCGGCTGGGGCCAGGCGGTCCAGATCGTGGCGCGCCAGGAAAGCCAGTTGATGAACGAGCAGGATGTCGTCGCCAAGATGCTGGAGCGCGGTGGCGCCAAGCCGACATCGACGGAATATCTGTTGCAGCAGGTGGTTTTCCTCGTTCCTGCTGACAAACGACGTGCGCAGTTGGGGCAAAGGCGTGATGAGGCAAACCGCATGCGCGGCCTTGTCAATGGATGCGATGGCACGCAGCAACTGGCCACCGGCCTTCGCGATGTCTCCGTGCGTGATCTTGGGCGCATTCTCGAGCTGCAGTTGCCTGAGGACTGGGCGCCGCTCGTCAAGGGCCTGCAGACCGGTCAGACCACCAAGGTTCGCGAGACCGAACGCGGCGTCGAGTTCCTTGTTGTTTGCCGGGCCCGCTCGGTCAACGATGACCGCGTCGCGCAGCTTGAGTTCTCGACCGAAGCGCTTGAGGAAGCCGGCGGCGATGTCGGCGCCAAGATGCTCAAGGACAGGCGCGAAAAAGCCAAGATCCAGCGTCGCTGATCGTCATGGCCGGGGCATCATCAGACAGCGGCTCACATCTCCTCGCGATCACTTGCGGCGAGCCTTCCGGCATCGGGCCTGATGTGATCCTCAAGACCTATGCCCGGCGTGATCAGGGTGGCGCCGGCACATGGTTCGTTCTGGGCGACCGGGATCAACTGGCCGCGCGGGCCGAACGGCTGGGGCTTTCCATCGCGATCGAGCACGCAACGCCGCAGACCGCAGCGGCGATCTTTCCGGAAGCCTTGCCCGTCGTCGCCACCGGGCACCCGATGACCGAAGCGCCGGGACGACCGGATCCTGCCAATGCGGCGGGCGTCATCGCGGCCATCGAACAGGCGGTTGCGCTTTGCTTTTCAGGCAATGCGGCGGGCATGGTGACGGCGCCGATCGCCAAGAAGCCGCTTTATGATGCGGGTTTCGCCCATCCCGGCCACACCGAATTTTTGGCGGCACTGGCTAGCGCGCAGACCGGCGAACCGGTTCGCCCGGTGATGATGATTGCCGGACCAAAGTTGCGCACCATCCCGGTCACGATCCATATTCCGCTCGCGGCTGTGCCTTCTGCACTGACCACGGCCGACATCATCGAAACCGTGCGCATTGCCGCCGACGACCTGAAATCCCGATTCGGGATCGAGCGCCCGCGCATCGCCGTTTCGGGTCTCAACCCGCATGCGGGCGAAGACGGTGCGCTTGGTCATGAAGACCGGGAGATCATTCTGCCCGCTATCGAACGATTGCTGCGCGAGGGTATTGCCGTGACCGGCCCCCTGCCCGCCGACACGATGTTCCATGAAGCGGCGCGCGCGGCCTATGACGTTGCCGTGTGCATGTACCACGACCAGGCGCTGGTTCCGGCCAAGGCGCTGGGCTTTGACGATGCGGTCAATGTTACGCTCGGCCTGCCGTTCATCCGCACCTCACCGGACCATGGCACGGCCTTTGCCATTGCCGGAACCGGCGCTGCCCGCGAAGACAGCTTTGTGGCCGCCTTGATGATGGCGCGCGCGATGGCGAGCCGCCATATCCGGGATCAAAAGGCGGCATGACCGTAGAGCCACGCCTTGCCGTTGACGGGCTGCCGCCGCTGCGTGCCGTTATCGAGCGCCATGGGCTCGCGGCGAAAAAGGCACTGGGCCAGAATTTCCTCCTCGATCTGAACCTCACCGGACGGATCGCGCGGACAGCCGGAAACCTTGCGGCGGCAACGGTTATCGAGGTCGGTCCAGGACCCGGCGGACTGACGCGTGCGCTTCTGATGCATGGCGCAAAGCGTGTGATCGCCATCGAACGCGACGAACGTTGCCTTCCGGCGCTGGAAGAGATTGCCGCCCACTATCCGGGCCGCCTCGAAGTGATCGCCGGCGATGCGCTGGCGACCGATTTTGCAGCGCTAGCGGAACCGGGCGGCGAGACGGTCATCGTGGCGAACTTGCCGTACAACATCGGCACGCCGCTCCTCATCGGCTGGATCGAGGGCGAGCGCTGGCCGCCGTTCTGGTCATCAATGACGCTGATGTTCCAGCGCGAAGTCGCCGAACGTATTGTCGCTTGCGCGGGTGACGACCACTACGGGCGCCTCGGTGTGCTGGCGGGATGGCGCACGCAGGCCGAGATCGCCTTCGATGTGCCGCCGCAGGCCTTCTGGCCGCCGCCCAAGGTCACCTCGTCGGTGGTGCACCTGACGCCGGTTGCGGTACCGATCGATGTCGATCCGCAGGCGCTGGAGATCGTGACGCGCCACGCCTTCGGCCAGCGCCGCAAGATGCTGCGGCAATCCCTGAAGGGCGTCGGCGGTGAAGCTCTGCTCACGAGGGCCGGAATTGCCGGGGACCGGCGCGCTGAAACGCTTGAGATCAACGAATTCTGCGCGTTGGGACGGGCCCTGAAGCCGACGGGCTGATCAGGCCTTCAGCAAATCGTCGACAAATGCGTGCAGTCCCGGCCTGCGGTCGCGGCGCAGGCGCTCTGCCGTGACGATGGCCTGGATCGAGGAAAACGCCCGGTTCAGGTCATCGTTGACAATGACATAATCGTATTCGCGCCAATGGCCGATTTCGTCAGCGGCATTCTTCAGGCGACGATCGATGACATCGGGCGCATCTTCTGCCCTGCGCTGCAATCGCGTTTTCAACTCGGCCATGGATGGCGGGAGGATGAAGACCGAAACCACGTCAGCGCGCATCTTTTCAAACAGTTGCAGCGCGCCTTGCCAGTCGATGTCGAACAGCATGTCGCGACCGGTGGCCATGGCCTGCTCCACCGGTTCGCGCGGCGTGGCGTAATGATTGCCGTGCACCTTGGCCCATTCGAGGAGATCGTCATTGTCGCGCATGCGCATGAACGTACGCTCATCGACAAAGTGGTAATGCACGCCCTCGATCTCGCTGGGCCTGCGCGGACGGGTTGTCACGGACACCGACAATTCGATGCCCTTGTCCTGATCCAGCAGACTGCGCGCGATGGTGGACTTTCCAGCGCCTGAAGGCGACGAGAGCACCAGCATGAGGCCGCGCCGGGCTATTGCGGAGTTCGCTGCCGTCGATCGTGTTGCGTCGCTCACCGGCTTCTCCTTGCCCGCCGAGGCGGCGCGCTACTGGATGTTCTGTACCTGCTCGCGCAACTGGTCGATTGCCGATTTCAAGTCAAGTCCGATCGCCGTCAGGGCGCTGGAAGAGGACTTGGCGCACAGCGTATTGGCCTCGCGATTGAATTCCTGGGCAAGGAAGTCGAGCTTGCGGCCAACCGCGCCGCCTTCGGCAAGGAGCGCGCGCGCAGCCGCGACATGCGATGTCAGGCGATCGGTTTCCTCGCGAATGTCGGCCCGAACGGCGAGCATCGCCGCTTCCGCGTTGAGCCGCGCGGGGTCGAGGCCATCTGTGTCGGTTGGCGCAAGAAGTCTTTCGATCTGCTGCGTCAGCCGGCGCTTGATGGCTGCCGGCTGGCTTTCAGGGTCGGAAATGGCGGCGTCGACGAGGGCTTCGATCTGGTTCAGATGGCCGGAGAGAATGGCAAGAAGGCTCCTTCCCTCGGCGCGGCGCGCGGTGATCAAGGCATCCAACGCCTCATCCATCAGGGCGAGCAGTGCCGAAATCACTGCTTCGTCGACCATGGTCGGCTCGACGTCGTCGGTGGTGACGACGCCGCGCATCGCAAGGATCGCATCAGTGCTCGGGGATGCCAGCGCCGATTCGTCCGCCAATTGCCGGGCCTGACTGGCAAAATGACGAAAGAGATCGGCATCGATCCGCACAGGCGCCCGTGCGGCTTCTGCGTTCAAGGTCACCGTCGCCTGCAGATTTCCCCGGGCAAGGCGTTCGCCCATGCGGCGGCGAAGCACGGGTTCTGCGCCTTCAAAGCCCGGCGGCAGACGCAGCTTGATGTCGAGTGAACGACCATTGACCGAGCGCAGGTCTACCTGGAACCGCCCCGCCGGGCTTTCGGCAGTCGCGCTGCCAAACCCGGTCATGCTTTCAAGTGCCATTGTGTCTGTCACTGTGCCGATGGCGCAGCGGGCGCCGTCCCGTTGCTTTCACCCGTCGAAGCGCCTGCCTCCTCCGCTCGTTTGCGCTCGATCTCGCGCCAACGGGCAACATTGGCATTGTGCTCGTCAAGCGTCTTGGCAAAGGCGTGGCCGCCGGTGCCATCGGCAACGAAGAACAGGTCGTCGGTTTGTGCCGGATTTGCGACCGCCTCAAGCGAAGCCCGACCCGGAATGGCGATCGGTGTCGGCGGCAGGCCGTCGATGGTATAGGTGTTGTAGGGTGTCTCGCCGCGAATATGCGACTGGCGGATGGGTTCGTCAGCCGGTTTGCCGGCACCGCCCCATACGCCATAGATGATCGTCGGATCGGACTGCAGACGGATGCCTTGCCGCAGCCGGTTGATGAAGACCGCGGCGACGCGGGGGCGCTCTTCCGCAACACCGGTTTCCTTTTCGACGATCGATGCGAGTGTCACGAACTCTTCCACCGTCGCGATCGGCAGGTCAGGGGCGCGTCGCTCCCAGATTTGCTGGACGAGCGTGCGTTGCTGTTCAATCATGCGTTCAACGATATCGGCGCGCGTGGTGCCACGTGAGAATTTCTGGGTGTCGGCGACAAGCCAGCCTTCCGGTGGCAATTGCGCAGGCATCTCGCCGTCCAGCGTCTCGTTCTCGGCAATTTTTTGCCACGCCTGCTGCACGGTCATGCCTTCGACGATGGTCAGCGGATAAAGGATCGAGATGCCGCGAACCATGGTTTCCATGATTTCCTTCATGGATGCGTTTTCGCGAACCTCGTATTCGCCGGCCTTGAACTTGTCCTGGTTGGAATAGGCGCGCGCGCCGTATTCAAAGACCCGGGCGTTGGAAATCATGCCGCGGCGCTCAAGGCTGGACGCAATCTGCGACACGGACGAGCCCGGCCGAACGACGAATGTGGAACTGGCTTCCAACGGCCCGGGATTTTCAAAGGCGATACGCCCGACATAAAGCGCGCTTCCCAACCCGATCAGTACGAGGACAAGCAGCGTGAAGGCCAGATTGAAAAATATCACGAACTGGTTGCGGGCGGCGCGCGCGCGCATCCGCTTGGGCGGTTCGACACCGGCCTGCGGCCTCAGGGCCTCGGCTGCCGACTGCGGAACCGGTCTGGTTGGCACATCGCGCCGTGGTTCGGCCGGTTGAGGGGTTACCGAGCCGCTGGCCCGGCCGAAACGCGTCTGTCCGTTCGTCGTCATGGCGCCTGCTTCAGCTGTTGTCGGGGTCGTTTTCCCGTTGTTTCTGACATCGCCGGACGAACCAGAGCCCGGAGGAGATTCGATTGGGGCCAATGTGCCCGCCGGTCATGGCGCGCACAATAGGCACGAATATGGCATGCGGAGGCTTATTGCCGTTGCGGATCGAAGCGCCGCAACACCAGCGACGCATTGGTTCCGCCAAAGCCGAACGAATTGGAAAGCGCAATGTCCACCTTGCGGCGCTTGGCGACATGGGGAACCAGATCAATCGCCGTTTCTACATCCGGGTTGTCGAGATTGATCGTCGGCGGCACGATCTGGTCGCGAATGGACAGCGCGCAGAAAATCGCCTCGACAGCACCCGCTGCACCAAGAAGGTGGCCGATGCAGGATTTCGTCGATGACATGGAAACCGACGCTGCGGCCTCACCGAGCAAGCGCTCGACAGCGCCAAGTTCGATCGTGTCCGCCATGGTTGATGTGCCATGGGCGTTGATGTAGTCGATTTCGCCGGGCTCGATCCCGGCCCGCTTCAAGGCCGACCGCATGCAGCGTTCGGCGCCTTCGCCGGTTTCGGAAGGGGCCGTGATGTGGAATGCGTCGCCCGAAAGGCCGTAACCGACGACTTCGGCATAGATCTTCGCGCCGCGCGCCAGCGCATGGTCCAGTTCTTCCAAAACGACGATACCTGCGCCTTCGCCCATGACGAAGCCGTCACGGTTGCGGTCATAGGGGCGCGACGCGCGTTCCGGCTGATCGTTGTAGTCGGTCGACAAGGCCTTGCAGGCGGCAAACCCGGCCATCGAAATGCGGCTGACGGGCGATTCGGCACCGCCTGCCACCATCACATCGGCATCGCCGAGCATGATCAGACGTGCGGCATCGCCGATCGCATGGGCACCGGTCGAGCAAGCAGTAACGACAGAATGGTTGGGACCGCGCAGCTTGTGGCGGATCGAGACCTGGCCGGACACCAGGTTGATCAGACGGCCAGGAATGAAGAACGGCGAGACGCGCCGCGGCCCGCGGTCGCGCAACACGTAACCGGTCTCGACAATGCCTTCGATGCCGCCGATACCCGAACCGATCAGGACGCCGGTGGCGATCTGGTCTTCGTCGGTTGCCGGATGCCAATTCGCATCGGCCAGCGCCTGGTCGGCAGCGGCCATGCCATAGAGGATGAACGGATCAACCTTGCGCTGGTCCTTCGGCTCCATCCAGTCGTCGGCATTGAATGTGCCGTCGGAGCCATCGCCAACCGGAATGCGGCAGGCGATCTGGGCCGGCAGATCATCGACGTCGAATTCGGTAATCCGTCGCGCGGCGCTGCGCCCCTCGATGAGACGAGCCCATGTGATTTCAGCGCTGGAAGCCAGCGGCGAAACCATTCCGATACCTGTGAGGACAACGCGTCTCATGGCAACAAGGGTGCTTCCGGCCGCCGGACAACGGCCGGACGCGTAATCAGGCGTTTGCCTTTTCGATGAACTTGACGGCATCGCCAACCGTCAGGATCGTTTCGGCGGCATCGTCGGGGATTTCAACGCCGAATTCTTCTTCAAAGGCCATGACGAGCTCGACGGTGTCGAGGCTGTCTGCACCGAGATCGTCGATGAAGCTTGCAGCCTCAGTGACTTTTTCAGCGTCGACGCCCAGATGCTCGACAACGATTTTTTTGACCCGATCTGCAACGTCGCTCATTTGGGACTTCCTCGACTGCTAAGGTTATAGGTTGAAGTGTGGTTATCTGCAGCGGCCTACCTAATCAAGATGCCTTGGACAAGGCCACCAAAGTTTGTTGACCAATCATGAAAGAGGCCGACAGCAATTGCTGTATCAGATCATGGCCATGCCGCCGTTCACGTGAATGGTCTGGCCGGTGATGTAGGCAGCGCCATCGGATGCCAGAAACGCAACGGCTGCAGCCACTTCGGCGCCGCTGCCCATGCGCTTCATCGGGATCGCGCCCATGATCGCATCCACCTGCTTTTCGTTCAGCTTGTCGGTCATGGCACTGTCGATGAAGCCCGGCGCGACGCAGTTGACCGTCACATTCCGGCTGGCGATTTCCTGCGCCAGCGACTTTGTCAGGCCGATCAGGCCGGCCTTGGAGGCGCAATAATTGGCCTGACCGGGATTTCCGGTGACGCCGACGATCGACGTGATGTTGATGATGCGGCCAGCGCGGCGACGCATCATCGGGTGGGTCAGGGCGCGTGTCAGCTGGAACACGGCCGAAAGATTGACGGCGATGACGTCATCCCAATCCTTGTCTGACATGCGAACGAACAGGCCGTCACGGGTGATCCCGGCATTGTTGACGAGGATGTCGACGCCCTCCATCTCCTTTTCGGCGCGCTCCGCCAAACTGACGACGGCTTGCCGATCCGAAAGGTCGGCCGGGAAGACAAAAGTCCGCTTGCCGAGATCGCCAGCCAGCGCGATGAGCTTCTCCTCGCGCGTGCCGTGCAGGCCGACGGTGGCCCCTTGCGCATGCAGAAGCCGCGCCACGGCTTCGCCGATGCCGCCCGACGCGCCCGTGACAAGCGCCTTCTTGCCGGTGAGATCGATCATGTCTGTCCCCGTCTTCATTCTTGTTGGTCGCGCAAGGTCCGGACGTCCGGTATCCCCTGCTCAGGCTTTGAGGAATGTTTCTATATCGACCGGCGCGGACAAGGCAACGGCGCCAAGATCGCGCTCGATGCGGCGAGCAAGGCCTGTCAGCACCTTGCCGGCGCCAACCTCCACCTGCTGCGTGATGCCATCAGCAACAAGACGCTGCACGGTCTGCGCCCAGCGCACCTGGCCGGTGACCTGCGCAACCAGCGTTTCGATCACGTCGGCCGGTGTGGTCACCGGGGCGACCGTCACGTTGGCGTAGACCGGCACGGAAGGCGTATTGACGGTGACCGCCGACAGGGCCTCGCGCATCGCGTCGGCGGCCGGTGCCATCAGCGCCGAGTGGAAGGGCGCAGACACCGGTAGCGCGATGGCACGCTTGGCGCCGCGCGCTGTGAGAATTGCCGAGGCTGCCTCGACCGCCGCCTTTGCGCCGGAAATGACGATCTGGCCGCCACCATTGTCATTGGCAATCTGGCAAACTGCGCCTGTCTCGACTGCTGCCTCGCGGCACCCGGCCTCGACGTCCGGCCCTTCGAGACCGAGAATGGCCGCCATGGCGCCCTGCCCCGCCGGAACGGCAGCCTGCATGGCATTGCCACGGATGCGCAGCAGCCGCGCTGTGTCAGCCAGCGAAAACGTGCCCGCGGCGGCGTGTGCGGAGTATTCACCGAGCGAATGACCGGCGAGCGCCGACGCTTTGTCCTTCAGCACGAAACCGCCCGCCTCCAGCACGGCAACAACGGCCATGGACACCGCCATCAAGGCAGGCTGGGCATTGGCAGTCAGCGTCAGTGTCTCTTCGGGACCGTCCCAGATAATCGCGGTCAGCTTTTCGCCGAGTGCATCATCGACCTCGTCAAAGACCGCGCGGGCTTCGGGGAATGCCTGTGCTAGTTCCCGGCCCATGCCAACGGACTGGGATCCCTGTCCCGGAAAGACGATGGCACGCTTCATGTTGGTTTTCCCCGACTGGTCTGACCGATTTTTCGCCTCCTCAACCCATCAACGGGCACAAGTCAAGCGAACTGACGGACGGCATCTGCTGCAGAACCGTGCATGCCAATGTCCGGGATCACGTCACGGTGCCCTTGAAACTCGGACAATTATGTCCTTCATACGGGCACAATTCCGCTCAAGCCGACTTTGATCCACGCCATCCCGGCATCGGCCTGCCGACCACACTTGCCTGCCTTGCTGCATAACCATGCAAGGCGACACAAAGGAACGACAATCCCATGCTGATCGATCTTGCCCTGATAGCCGGCGGCCTTGTGGGCCTTTATTATGGTGGCGAGTTCCTTGTGAAGGGAGCCATCGCGGTTGCTCTCAAGCTCGGCATGAGCGTGCTGCTTATCTCCGCCGTGATCGTCGGCTTCGGCACATCGATGCCGGAACTGCTTGTGTCGTTGCGCGCGGCGCTGACCGGTACACCGGCAATCGCCATCGGCAATGTCGTCGGTTCAAACACCGCCAACATCCTTTTGATCGGCGGTATCGCCATGTTGCTGTCGCCGATGGCCGGTTTTGGACCGCGCATCGGCCGCGACGGCGCCTGGATGCTGGTCGCTGGAGCCGGTGCGACTGCTGCCCTCTATTTTGACGTGATCCCGAGGATTGTCGGCATCGCCGGTCTTGCGCTTCTGGCGATCTATCTTGTTTCCGCGATCATGCGCGACAGCGGCGCCAATGGCGGGACTGAGGAGGACGATGAGATCTCTTCGGCAAGCCACCTCACCCCGGTGATGATGGCAGTTTACCTGATCGGCGGTCTGGTGCTGCTGTTTGCGGGCGCTGACATGCTGGTGCGTGGTGCCGTGTCGATCGCACGCTCGTTCGGCATTTCAGAAGCCGTTATCGGCCTGACGATCGTTGCCGTCGGAACCAGCCTTCCGGAACTGGCAACCACCGTCGTTGCGGCACTTCGCAAGCATGGTGACGTCGCCATCGGCAACATTGTCGGCTCCAACATCTTCAACCTTCTGGGCATTCTGGCCGTGACAGCGGTTGTCACCCCGATCCCGGTCGCCGGCAATTTCGCCTTTTCGGATGCATTGGTCATGCTGGGCGTCACCGTCGCGTTTGCCGCCTTGCTGCTTTCCGGCATCCGGCTGACGCGGCCGATCGGCTTCGTCATGCTTGCCGCTTACATCGGCTACACGGCGTATCTTTTCGCCGCCTGAAGCCGGGTGCGCTTGCGCGCCGGGCTCAAATCTGTATAAGCGCGCCATTGCCGGTCAGCCGGGGGCTGAACGGAGGGTGCATTATTGCCGTCGAGGCGG
The DNA here is from genome assembly GCA_041752455.1 of Roseitalea sp. Lineage (GTDB taxonomy): Bacteria > Pseudomonadota > Alphaproteobacteria > Rhizobiales > Rhizobiaceae > JBGSWL01. The sequence continues at coordinate 42,191 of JBGSWL010000150.1, forward strand.
TGATGCACAGGAGACGACGACGTCTTCGGCCTCCCGTGTTCCCGCTCTCGACCTGAGACTTCCAGCCTTTCGCCCCGCACAAAGTGCGGCCGTGGACAGGATGGGGAGGCTTCGCCGCTCTCCGGCAATGGTGAAACGAAAGGCAAGGACATTTTATGGCCCTCTATGAACATGTGCTCCTGGCGCGCCAGGACATCACATCCCAGCAGGTCGACGAACTCGTCGAACACTTCAAGGGTGTGGTTTCGGAAAATGGCGGCACTGTCGCCAAGGTGGAAAGCTGGGGCCTCAAGTCGCTCCAGTTCCGCATCAACAAGAACCGCAAGGCTCACTACGTCCTGCTCAACATCGATGCGCCCGGACCGGCAATCCACGAACTGGAACGCCAGGAACGCATCCATGAAGACGTTCTGCGCTATCTGACCGTTCGCGTCGACGAACTCGAAGAAGGCCAGTCGGCGATGATGCGCCGCGACGAGCGCCGTGAACGCACCGACCGCTTCGAACGCGGTGGCGAACGCTTCGGCGGCGATCGTGATCGTGGCGACCGCGGTGGTGATCGCGGCCCGCGTGGCGACCGACCTGACCGCGGCCCGCGCCGCGACAATGACGGAGGTGACCTGTAATGGTCGATATCAACCAGCTCCCGACGCGCCGGCCTTTCCATCGCCGCCGCAAGACCTGCCCGTTCTCCGGTGCCAATTCGCCGAAGATCGACTACAAGGACGTCAAGCTGCTGCAGCGCTACGTTTCCGAACGCGGCAAGATCATCCCGTCGCGAATCACTGCGGTGTCGATGAAGAAGCAGCGCGAACTGGCCCGCGCGATCAAGCGCGCCCGCTTCCTCGGCCTGCTGCCTTACGTCGTGAAATAAGATCGAACGGGTCCGGCGCCACGCGCCGGGCCCCTTTTGCCTGATGGCCGGGGCGGACCCGGACAACCTTCAAAACCGAGTTGGGACCATCCGTCCCTAACTGCGAAAGCCGCAGGACAGCGACCAGGATCATGAACCTCGACATCAAGACAATCGGTATCGGCATGCTGGCAGGCGCAGCAACGGCTGTGCTTTGCCTTGGCGTTGCGACCGGTTCCGGCCTTTCGGTAGCGCTGTACTTCCTGTCGGCGGTTCCGCTGATGGTGGTGGCGCTCGGCTGGGGCACGCAGGCCGCCATTGCCGGCGCCGTTACCGCCGCCGTGCTGATCGCCGTCGTCACCAACATGCAGGCCGCGGTCTACATTGCCATGACCACTGTCATCCCGGCTGCAGGTGCCGGCTATCTGCTCAATCTGGCGCGTCCGGCTGACGAACTTGGCGGTCCGCGCGACCGGCTGGCCTGGTACCCGCTGTCCGACGTGATCTTCCGCCTTGCACTGATCACCGGCGGCGCCTTCATCGTTGCCGGCATGCTGGTCGGTTACGGTCCGGAGCTTGTGGCGCAGATCGCCGACCAGTCGCTGGAGCGCTTGCGCGAAGTCAATCCGGAATACGCCCCGACTGACGAGGCCAAGGCAGGTCTTGCCGCATTCCTGACCGGTGCCACCGCCTTCATGCATCCGGCCTTCTGGCTGACATTGCTTGTCGGCAACCTCTATCTGGCGCTCGCGATCACCCGGGCCTCCGGCCGCCTCACCCGTCCGCGCGAAGACTGGGCGGTGTCACTGCGCCTGCCGCGCATGGCCGCCGTGGTCTTCGGCGTTGCGATCGTGGCAAGCTTTGTCCAGGGGCCGTTCGGCCTTGCAGCAACCGCCATTGCCGGTGCGCTCGCCGGCGGCTTCGTGCTGGCGGGCCTTGCGGTCTTCCATGAACGCACGCGCGGCAAGCCATGGCAGCCGATTGTGCTCATCCTCGTCTACACCGGCCTTGCCCTTCTGATCGGCGTCCTGCCGCTGCTGCTGGTCGGCCTCACATCGCCGGCGCGCGCCATGCCGATCTCGCCGGCCGGCGGACCGCCGAATACACCTTCACGATCCACTTGAAACCTGACTGACGACACAAAGGAAAACGCCATGAAAGTCATCCTTCTCGAACGTATCGCCCGCCTCGGCGGCATCGGCGCCGAAGTCACCGTCAAGGACGGCTTTGCGCGCAACTTCCTTCTGCCGCAGGGCAAGGCGCTGCGCGCCAACAACGCCAACCGCGTGCGCTTTGAAGCCGAGCGCGCGACGATCGAAGAACGCAATGCCGAGCGCAAGGCCGTCGCCGAGACCGTTCGCGAGCGCCTCGAAGGCAAGGAATTCATCGTGGTGCGCTCTGCCGGTGAAACCGGTCAGCTCTACGGCTCGGTCTCGACCCGTGACATCGCCGACCTGATGATTGCCGACGGCTTTGACCTGACCCGCAACAATGTCGACATGAAGACACCGATCAAGACCATCGGCATCCACACCGTCGACATCGTCCTGCATGCGGAAGTCGTCACGCAGATCACCATCAACATCGCCCGCTCGGCGGAAGAAGCCGGTCGCCAGTCTGCCGGTGAAGACCTGACCTCGGCCGAAGCGATCTATGGCGCGAACGAAGATGCCTTCGAATCGCTGGCAAGCTTCGAGGACGACGGCGACGACCGCTGATCGTTTGACGCTTTGGTCACGTCCAAACCCGAACCCGGCGGCGCAAGCGGCCGGGTTTTGCTATTGTGGAAGCTGCGAATCGAATTGTCGCCCCGGTCAAGCGGCAAATCGGCTGTTCCGGCTATTTTGCACACCGGCCTGTGAAGCGCTGTGTTTAATGCCCAAAACCGCCGAGCACCAGGTTCGCGCGTGATCGATCTGCGCTAGCCCGTGTGACTGAACTGACGGGGAAAGATGATGGCGGAACCAGCACTGCGATTGGCCAGCGAACGGGGTGAGCGCAAGGATACGCTCTACCGCGAGGCGCCGGGCAATATCGAAGCCGAGCAGGCGCTGCTTGGTGCCATCCTTGTCAACAATGACGCCTACTACCGCGTTTCCGACTTTCTGAAGCCCGGCCATTTTCTCGAGCCGCTGCACCGCCAGATTTATGCGGTTGCCGGTGAGCAGATCCGCCTCGGCAAGATGTCGAACCCGGTGACGATCAAGACCTTCCTGCCGGCGGATGAAAAGATCGGCGACATGACGGTCGCGCAGTATCTGGCGCGCCTTGCCGCTGAAGCCGTGACCATCATCAACGCCGAAGACTATGGCCGGGCGATCTATGATCTGGCGATCCGGCGGGCGCTGATCGGCATCGGCGAGGACATGGTCAACATCGCCTATGATGCGCCGGTCGAAATGGCGCCAGGCGAGCAGATTGAAGACGCTGAGCGGCGGCTGTTCGAACTGGCCGAAACCGGACGCTATGACGGCGGCTTCCAGCCGTTCAACGAGGCGGTGCGGATCGCCATCGACATGGCCAATGCCGCATTCCAGCGCGACGGCCACCTGTCGGGTATTGCGACCGGTCTTGAGGCGCTCGACCATCGCATGGGCGGTCTGCAACCATCGGATCTGATCATCCTTGCCGGGCGCCCCGGCATGGGCAAGTCGTCGCTTGCCACCAACATCGCCTTCAACATCGCCCATGCTTGGCGCGGCGAGCAGCAGGCCGATGGTTCGGTCAAAGCGGTGGAAGGCGGCGTCGTCGGCTTCTATTCGCTGGAAATGAGCTCCGAACAGCTCGCCACCCGTATCATCTCCGAACAGACCGAAATCCCGTCGTCCAAGATCCGGCGCGGCGACATCACTGAATCGGACTTCGAAAAGCTCGTCGGCTGCGCCAACATGATGCAGCGTCTGCCGCTGTATATCGACCAGACCGGCGGCATCTCGATAGCCCAGCTTGCCGCCCGCGCCCGGCGCCTGAAGCGCCAGCGGGGCCTTGATGTGATGGTGATCGACTATGTGCAGCTGATGACCGGCTCTTCTGCCAAGTCCAGCCAGAACCGCGTGCAGGAAATCACCGAGATCACCACCGGCCTCAAGGCGCTCGCCAAGGAGCTGAATGTGCCGATCATAGCCCTGTCGCAGCTGTCGCGTCAGGTGGAAAGCCGCGAGGACAAGCGCCCGCAGCTCTCCGACCTTCGCGAATCCGGCTCGATCGAGCAGGACGCCGACGTGGTGCTGTTCGTCTATCGCGAGGAATACTACGTCAAGAACGCCGAGCCGCGCCGTTCGCCCGAGGAAATCGCCGCCAACATCAAGAGCGAGGAATACCTCGCCTGGGAAGAAAAGATGCGCAAGGTCGAGGGGATGGCTGACGTCATTATCGCCAAGCAGCGTCACGGCCCGACCGGCACCGTCAATCTCGGCTTCCAGGGCGAGTTCACCCGCTTCTTCGATGTGGCGCCAGCCGAACGGTTGCCCGAACGGTTCGAATGACGGCGCCAAGCGCGATCGTGGCTGGCGCTTGCCTTGCCTTGCAATCCATGGCAGTATGGAACAGACCATGAACACGGAGGATCGGCCATGGACGTGAAAGCGCTTGCCACCGAATTTGTCGCCAACTGCAATTCCGGCCGGGAATTGCACGGTCTGGAGACGCTCTATGCAGACCATGCGGTCTCGGTCGAGGCCTATCCGAACCCGCAGACCGGCACGGCTGTCACCGAAGGGCGCGACGGCATTCGCGGCAAGCACGCTTGGTGGGCGGCGACTTTCGAAACCCATTCGATGAAGGCCACCGGCCCCTACATGCATGGCGACGACCGGTTCGCGGTTGTGTTCCATGCCACGGCCACGGAAAAAGCCAGCGGCCAGCAAAGCGAAATGAACGAAGTCGCGATCTACACGGTCGATGACGGCAAGATCGTGCGGGAAGAATTCTTCTACACGATGTGACGGCCGCAGGCAGAGCAAGGGCAGATGATTGGACGACCATACCGACGATGATGCGGCCCCCGCCTGCCTGACGCTCGACCTTGAGGCCCTCGTAGCGAATTGGCGCGACCTTGATGCGCGCTCGAGACCGGGGCGCGCAGCCGCCGTTGTGAAGGCGGATGCCTACGGCCTTGGCGTTGCCGATGTGGTGCCAGCGCTTGTTCGTGCTGGTTGCGACACGTTTTTTGTCGCGCTGGCCAGCGAGGGCGCAACGGTTCGCGCACTGGCGCCAGACGCACGGATCTTCGTGCTCGGCGGCACGACATCTGCCCCCCTGTCGGCATTGATGGCCAACCGGCTGATCCCGGTGATCGGAGAGATGGCCACGGTGATGCGCTGGTCAGCCGCAACCGATGCGCCATTTGCCCTGCAGGTCGACACCGGGATGAACCGGCTTGGCGTCACCGTCAGCCAAGCGCTGGCACTTGCTGCCGACAGGAACATGCCGCGCCCGTGCCACGTGCTGAGCCACTTTGCCTGCGCCGACCAACCGGACCATCCGATGAACCGGCAACAGCGTGAGTCCTTTCAATCGGTTGCGTCCGCTTTCGCAGGAATTGAATCAAGCCTCTCCAATTCTGCTGCAACGCTATCCGGCGGCGCCTTCGGCCATGCCCTCACCCGCCCCGGCATTGGGCTCTATGGCGGCGAGGCGCTGGAAGGCGTTCCAAACCCGATGCGCGTGGTCATGACGCTGGAAGCGCGCATCCTGCAAATCCGCCACGCCAAGGCAGGCGAGACAGTGTCCTATGGCGCGACGCACAGGCTGACGCACGATACCAAGATCGCGGTCGTTGGCGTCGGCTACGCAGATGGCTATCCACGCTCGGCCTCGGGTTCTGGCGTCGCGCTGCGCAGCGCGGTTCCGGCAGGCGCGCAGGGTTTCGTCGACGGTCATCGCGTGACGCTGATCGGCCGTGTGACGATGGATCTCACCATGTTCGATGTGACCGATGTGCCGGATGGCGCCTTGGCCGATGGCTGGATCGAACTGATCGGGCCGCACGTTCCGCTGGATGTTCTGGCGCGGGCGGCAGGGACGATCGGGTATGAGGTGCTGACGCGGCTCGGCACGCGGTTCCAGCGCATGGCAAAAGCGGAGAACGCCTGATGGCCAAGCCTCCCCGTATCACTTTCATTTGCCAGAACTGCGGTTCGGTCACGTCGCGCTGGCAGGGCAAATGCGATGCCTGCGGCGAATGGAACACCATTGCCGAGGAAAATGCTGCCGCCGGCATCGGCGGCGGGCCGAACCGCACGATGCGCAAGGGCCGTGTCGTCGCCCTCGTTCCGATGTCGGGCGAAAGCGAAGATGCGCCGCGCATCATCTCCAAGGTCGGCGAACTCGACCGGGTGACCGGCGGCGGCATCGTGCGCGGTTCGGCGATCCTGATCGGCGGCGATCCGGGCATCGGCAAATCGACACTTCTGATGCAGGCGGCGGCGGCTCTGGCGCGTGGCGGCCATTCGGTTGTCTATGTATCGGGCGAAGAGGCCGTGGCGCAGGTCCGGCTTCGCGCGCAGCGGCTGGGTGCTTCTGAAACCGATGTGCAGCTTGCCGCCGAAACCAATGTCGAGGACATCATCGCCACCCTGCAGGCAATGGACCGGCGGCCGGATCTTGTGATCCTCGACTCCGTGCAGACGCTGTGGACCGACATGGCCGACAGCGCGCCAGGCACGGTCACGCAGGTGCGTTCCTCCGCCCAAGCAATGATCCGCTATGCCAAGTCGACCGGCGCAGCCGTGATCCTCGTCGGCCATGTGACCAAGGATGGCCAGATCGCCGGGCCCCGCGTCGTCGAACACATGGTCGATGCGGTGATGCAGTTCGAGGGCGATGGTGCCCATCACTACCGGATCCTGCGTTCGGTCAAGAACCGGTTCGGGCCGACCGACGAGATCGGCGTGTTCGAAATGACATCGGGCGGCCTTCGCCAAGTGCCGAACCCGTCGGAGCTGTTTCTCGGCGAGCGATCGGAAAAAGCACCGGGTGCGGCTGTCTTTGCCGGCATGGAGGGTACGCGGCCGATCCTCGTGGAAATCCAGGCCCTGTGCGCACCGACGACGCTGGGCACGCCGCGCCGCGCCGTCGTCGGCTGGGATTCGGCGCGCCTTGCCATGGTGATTGCCGTGCTGGAGGCCCATTGCGGCGTGCGGCTCGGCCAGCATGATGTCTACCTGAATGTCGCCGGCGGATACCGCATCACCGAGCCGGCGGCGGACCTTGCGGTTGCGGCGGCGCTCGTCTCCTCGCTTGCCGGACTTGCTCTGCCCCGCGATAGCGTCTATTTCGGCGAAATAAGCCTGTCGGGTTCCGTCAGGCCGGTTCCCCATGCGGGAAACCGGTTGAAGGAAGCTGAAAAACTCGGCTTTGCCGGCGCCGTGCTGCCAAAGGGCTGCGCGGATATCGACAAGGGCCGTGCCAAGCTTTTCGAAACGGAGACACTGGTCGATCTGGTGGCGCGCATTGCCGGTGGAAAACGTCCGCGTCAGCAGACCGAAACGGACTGAGGCCTTGAACCGGCGCCCTGACCGCTGCACCGATGTCTTGACCCTTTGCAAGGAACACGCCGCGCCATGCCCATCACGATCCTTGACGGCCTCCTGCTTGGCCTGACGCTGGTTTCAGCCCTCCTGGCCATGGTGCGCGGGTTCTCGCGCGAGGTGCTTTCGATCGCCTCCTGGGGCGCGGCAGCCGTTGCGGCCTTCCTGTTCTACAAGCAGTTGACGCCGTTCGTGCAGCAATATGTCGACAGCGAACTGATCGCGCAGCTGGTTGCGGCGGGCATCATCTTCATGGTGGCGCTGATCGTGGTCACGCTGATCACGATGCGCATTGCCGACATGATCGTCGACAGCCGCATCGGGCCGCTCGACCGGACCCTCGGCTTTGTCTTCGGTGCCGCGCGCGGCATTATTGTTGCCGCCGTCGCGGTCTGGTTCCTCGACTTCTTCATCGGCGACCGTGAAATCGCCTGGATCGACGGCGCCAAATCCAAGCCGTTCCTTGACTCGGTTGCCAGCAGCCTCGTCAACATGCTGCCGGAGAACCTGGACGGCATCCTGTCGCCGGACGGCGAAGGCACCGACACCTGAGAGGCCACGGCCATGACGACGCCCATGACCGACCTGAATGACACGCCGATAGGCGAGGAAGCGGACGATCATTTTCATGACGAGTGCGGCGTGTTCGGCATCTTCGGGCGCGAGGATGCCGCCTCGTTCACGACGCTCGGCCTGCATGCGCTGCAGCACCGCGGGCAGGAAGCGGCGGGCATCGTCTCGTTCGATGGCTCGCAATTTCATGTCGAGCACCATGTCGGGCTGATCGGCGACAGCTTCACCCGCCCGTCGGTCATCCAGCGCCTGCCGGGCGACCGGTCGATCGGCCATACGCGCTATGCAACGACCGGCGGTTCGAACCTTCGCAACATCCAGCCGCTGTTTGCCGAACTGGGTGGCGGCGGCCTTGCCATCGCCCACAATGGCAACATCACCAACGCCCTGACCGTGCAGCGCGAACTGCAGCGCAAGGGCGCCATCTTTTCCTCGACCTCCGATACCGAGACGATCCTTCATCTGGTGGCGCTCAGCGACAAAGCCGACCTCATGTCGCGGTTCTTCGATGCACTGGGGCGGCTCGAAGGGGCTTATTCGGTGGTTGCCCTGTCATCGAAGAAGATGATCGGCTGCCGCGATCCGCTCGGCATAAGGCCGCTCGTGCTGGGCGATCTCGACGGGTCGTGGATCCTGGCATCGGAAACCTGCGCGCTCGACATTCTGGGCGCGCGCTATGTGCGCGATGTCAAACCGGGCGAAGTCGTCGTCATCACAGAAACGGGGATCGAGAGCCACTTTCCGTGGGACGTGCCGGCGCAGCGGTTCTGCATTTTCGAGTATGTGTACTTTGCCCGGCCCGATTCACAGATCGAAGGGCGCAACGTCTACGAGGTGCGCAAGCGCATCGGCGCGGAACTGGCGCGCGAAGCGCCGGTTGCTGCCGATATCGTGGTGCCGGTTCCCGACAGCGGCGTGCCTGCGGCGGTCGGCTTTGCCCAGGGTGCGGTAATCCCGTTCGAACTCGGCATCATCCGCAACCATTATGTGGGCCGGACCTTCATCCAGCCGACCGATGCGATCCGCCACATGGGCGTCAAGCTGAAGCACAATGCCAACCCGGCGGTGCTCGAAGGCAAATCCGTGGTGCTGGTCGATGATTCCATCGTGCGTGGCACCACCAGCCAGAAGATCGTGCAGATGGTGCGCGATGCCGGTGCGCGTGAAGTGCACATGCGGATCGCCTCTCCGCCGACCATGTCGCCGTGCTTTTATGGCGTCGATACGCCGGAAAAGGCCAAGCTGCTCGCCTCGCGCATGACGGTCGAGGAAATGGCCGCCTTCATCCGCGTCGATTCGCTCGCTTTCCTGTCGATCGACGGGCTGTATCGTGCGGTTGGCCAGACCGGTCGCGACAACGACCGGCCTTCGTTCTGCGATGCGTGCTTTACCGGGGCCTACCCGACACGCCTGCTCGACCAGGACGGGCCGGCCAATGTGCGCAGCCTGACCATGCTCGCCAACTCGAACTGATCGGATCGACCTTTGACCCTCGACCATCCCGCCGCACCGGACCTGACTGGCCGTATCGCGCTGGTGACCGGTGCCTCGCGCGGCATCGGCCGTGCGCTCGCCTTGCAACTGGCAAAAGCCGGCTCCCATGTCATCGCGGTTGCGCGCACGACCGGCGGGCTGGAAGAACTGGATGATGAAATCCGCGCCTCTGGCGGCGAGGCTACGCTGGTGCCGCTCGATCTGGCTGACCTGACCGGGATCGACCGCCTCGGCGGTGTCATTGCCGAGCGCTGGGGGCATCTGGACATTCTCGTCGCCAACGCGGCTATCCTCGGGCCGATCACGCCGGTCGGCCATATCCGCGCCAAGGAATTCGATGAGGTGATGGCGCTCAACGTCACGGCGACCTGGCGGCTGATCCGTTCGACCGACCCGCTGCTGCGCCAATCGACGGCGGGCCGCGCGATCGTGCTCACCTCGTCGGTTGCGCAGCGCCCGCGCGCCTTCTGGGGTGCCTATGCGGCATCCAAGGCGGCGGTGGAGGCAATCACTTTTGCCTGGGCCGCCGAGGCGGCAACGACATCGATGCGGATCAACCTTGCCGATCCCGGCGCAACGCGCACCCGCATGCGGGCGCAGGCGATGCCCGGTGAGAACCCGCAAACCCTGCCGACACCCGATGATGTTGCCGCTGCCCTCCTGCCGATGGCCGCGCCGGACCTTGCTCACACCGGCCTGATCTATGACGTGCGCAAGCGCGCCTGGATGGCCCCGCAAGCGCCGGTGCCCGCCGACGTCTGACTGTCCACAGATGATGACAGCGGATTGACGCCGCCCACCGGTGGTCTAGGCTCGCCTTCCTTGTTGGTCAGGATCTGTGGGAGGAGCCTGCGTGACCGGAGCACTGGCGCTCACATTTGCGATTCTGGCCCTCGGCATCGCCGCCGTTGTGGCTCTTGAAATGCGGCTGTCGGGAACAAGCCTCATGCAGAGCTTGTTTCTGGTGCCGTTCCGGGTGCTGTTCCGGCTCGACACGCACCAGCTGCGCAGCGTTGCCAGAACGCAGGGACCGGTGATTTTTGCGATTTCGGGCCAGTCGCGGCTCGATGGTGCGCTGATGCAAGCGCTCTTGCCCTTTGACACGCTGCATGTGCTCGACCCCGGTTCGGCCGGCCATTGGCCGGTAGCGCAAGCGCGCCAACTGGCCCGCTCGGTCGTGTTCGACAAGGAAAGACTGATTTCGAACCGGCGGCTGATCCGGCATCTGAAGGGAAAAGGGCGCCTTGCCGTCTATTTCCCTTGCGATGTCGAACCCGATGCGCAAGGCCTGCGGCTCTACCGCGCCGTGACCGTGCTGGCGCGCCTCACCGGCGCGCGGATCATTCCGGTGCATGTGAAGAATGCCCGCTTCCTGCCGTCCTCGTTCACGCCGGAGGATCGCGCGCCGCGCCAGCGCTTTCCTTCGCTGAGCGTCCATGCCCTGCCCGCCCAGCCGATCGACGGGCTTGTCGAGCGCAAGGGCCGCGATTTCACCACCCCTGCCAATGCCCTGTTCGACCGCATGGCCGAAACCCGGTTCGAAACGACCGATTTCACCCTCGGCCTGTTTCTGGCGATGGTCGATGCGGCGCGCACCTATGGTCCCTCGCGCATCATTCTGGAAGACACTGTCACCGGCACCCTGACCTACAAGCGCCTGCTGATCGGCGCCCGCGTGCTCGGCCGGCGCTTTGCAGCGCTCTCCAGACCCGGCGAGGCAATGGGCGTGCTGCTGCCGAATGCCAATGGCGCCATCGTGACCTTCTTTGCGCTGCAATCGGCGGGGCGGGTTGCCGCGATGCTGAACTATACGGCGGGCCCGGCCAATGTCGTCTCCGCGGTCAACACGGCGAAAATCCGCCACGTCCTGTCATCAAAGGCCTTCATCGAGAAGGCCGAACTGCAGCCGGTCGTCGATGCGCTGGTCGCCAACAAGACGAACATTGTCTGGCTGGAAGATGTGCGTGAGAGCGTGACAACACTCGAAAAGCTGTCGGCGGCGCTGTTGTGGTCGCGGCCGCTCGTTTCGGTCGATGCGGAAAAGCCGGCCGTGATCCTGTTTACCTCCGGGTCCGAAGGCACGCCCAAGGGCGTTGTCCTCTCGCACCGCAACCTGCACGCCAATGCGGCGCAGGCCGAAGCGCGGGTGACGATTTCGGTCAAGGACTGCCTGTTCAACGTGCTGCCGGTGTTCCACTCGTTCGGGCTGACCGGCGGCACGATCCTGCCGCTGCTCTACGGGGTCAGACTGTTCCTCTACCCCTCGCCACTGCACTACAAGCTGATCCCGGCGGTGGCCGCCAAGGTCAAGCCGACGATCATGTTCGGAACCGACACCTTCCTGATGGGCTATGCGCGAACCGCCAAGGATACCGATTTTGCGAGCCTGCGCTTTGTCGTGGCCGGGGCCGAGGCGGTGAAGCCCGAAACGCAGCGGGTCTACCGGGAGCGGTTCGATTGCGCGATCCTCGAAGGCTTCGGCATGACCGAGGCGGCGCCGGTCGTTACCGTCAACACCGCCACGCATGGAAGGGCGGGCACGGTCGGCCGCGTCCTGCCCGGTATGGATGTGCGGCTGGAGCCGGTGGAAGGCATCGAAGAAGGCGGGCGCCTCTGGGTGCGCGGTCCCAATGTGATGCTCGGCTACATGATGGCCGACCGTCCGGGCGAATTGCAGCCGCTTGCCGACGGCTGGCATGACAGCGGCGATATTGTTGCGCTTGACCGCGACGGGTTCATGGAAATCCGCGGGCGCGCCAAGCGCTTTGCCAAGATTGCCGGTGAGATGGTTTCACTTGGCGCCGTGGAAATGCTGATCCAGTCGCTTTGGCCGGAATATCGCCATGCTGTCGTCTCGATCCCGGACCGGCGCCGCGGCGAGCGGATCGTGCTCGCGACCACCGTGGCGATGCCGGACAAGAGTGCGATCGTCGAGCACACCAAGCGTCAGGGCGTGACCGAACTGATGATCCCGTCCGACATCCTGCATGTGGATGACATTCCGGTTCTCGGCTCGGGCAAGACCGACTATGTGACGACAAAGAAGCAGATCGAGGATCTGCTCGCCCGGCTCAACCGGGCGGCGTGACGGTCGAAGCCTCAGCGTCGTGCCGCGCCGCCCGCCTGCGCCACATCCGCACGGAGACCGGCAGGAACGCCATGTAGGCAAGCGCCGAGGCGGTCAGCGTCGTCCAGGTGAAGTTGAAGATCAGCGCCACATAAAGGACGACACCAAGGATCAGCGGCATCACCGAGGTGCGCGGAATGCGCGCGCCAAGGGTCTTGCCTGACCAGACCGGAAGGTTCGACACCATCAGGAAGGCGATGAGGATCGTGTAGATCGAGACGACCGAGGCGGTGTACCAGCCCGGATGGAAGCCGAGGAACCCGAGATAGACCGGGAGCAGCACGAGAAACGCGCCAGCCGGTGCCGGGACGCCGACAAAGAACGCCTGCTGCCAGGCCGGGCGGTCGACATCGCCGGCCATGATGTTGAAGCGCGCAAGACGCAGCGCTGCCGCGATGACGTAGACCAGAACCGCGATCCAGCCGAGTTGCTTGGCTTCGTCGAGCACGAAAATGTAGAGAACGAACGCCGGCACGACCCCGAAGTTCACGACATCGGCGAGCGAATCCATTTCAGCGCCAAAGCGCGACGTGCCTCTCACAAGCCGGGCGATGCGACCATCGACTCCATCGAGCAGCGCCGCCAGAAGGACAAAGCCGATCGCGGCGTCGAACCGCGCATCAAGTGCCATGCGAATTCCGGAGAGCCCGGCGCAGATCGCCAGAACCGTGATGATGTTGGGCAGGACAAACCGCAGGGGAATGTCACGCAGGCGCTGCGAGCGGCTTGCCTCGTTCTCGTGTGGCTCTGCCGGCCCACGCGGACCATCGGGCTCGAACGGCGGAAAGGCGTCATCCATCGACATCGGTCACGAAACCCGTGTGACAGGCGCCGGGCGCGACCGCCCCCAGGCGGCGATCACGGTTTCACCGGCAACGGCCTGCTGGCCGATGAACACCTGCGGCACGACATCGGTGGGCAGATAGACATCAAGGCGTGAGCCGAAGCGGATCAGGCCGATGCGCTCACCGGCCGCCAGATCTTCACCCTCCTTGGCGAACGGCACGATGCGCCGCGCCACCAGCCCGGCAATCTGCACCGCTGCGATCGTGCCATGCGGCCCGTCGATGACGAAACCGTTGCGCTCGTTTTCGAGGCTGGCCTTGTCGAGGTCGGCATTGAGGAATTTGCCGGGCCGGTAGACCATCCGGTCGATGCGCCCGCGCACGGGCGCGCGGTTGATATGCACCGAAAAGACATTCATGAAAACCGAGATGCGCAGCATGTCCGCATCACCAAGGCCGAGTTCGCGCGGCGGCGTGACCGGACCGATCGCCGACACGATGCCGTCGGCGGGCGAGACAACGATGTCATCGTCCAGCGGCGTCACCCGTTCCGGATCGCGGAAAAAATACGCGCACCAGGCGGTCAGTGCCAGCCCGAGATAGAACAGCGGGTCCCAGAACCAGCCCAGAACGACAGCCCCGACAAAAAAGGCGGCGACGAACGGCCAGCCTTCCCGGTGAACCGGCACGAAGGCCTTGGTGATGGTGTCGACGAGGGTCATCGGGTTTCCGCTGTGCAAACATGTATAGGCCGACGTAGTGCCGATCCGGTTGTTGCGCAACCGGCGCAGCCGATCACACCGCCGCTGGCTTCCGGACGATGATGCCCATCTCGTCTTCTTCGCGCGCCTTGCGCAGCTTGGCTTCCGCTTCGATCGCTTCGGACTGGCGCGCCCACATCTGCGCGTAAAGACCATCCGGCTGTTCCAGAAGCTCGCGGTGGCTGCCGCGCTCGGCGATCTGGCCATTTCGCAGCACGATGATTTCGTCGGCGTTGATGACAGTGGACAACCGGTGCGCGATGACCAACGTCGTGCGGCCCTTCGAAACGATGTCGAGCGCCGACTGGATTTCCTGTTCGGTCGCCGTATCGAGCGCCGAGGTCGCCTCGTCGAGGATCAGGATCGGCGGCGCTTTCAGGATCGTGCGGGCGATTGCCACGCGCTGCTTTTCGCCGCCCGACAGCTTCAGCCCGCGCTCGCCGACCATGGTCTTGAAGCCCTGCGGCAGGGTGGTGATGAAATGGCCGATCTGCGCCAGATCGGCAGCGCGCATCACCTCTTCCTCGCTGGCGTCGGTGCGGCCATAACGGATGTTGTAGGCGATCGTGTCGTTGAAGAGCACGGTGTCCTGCGGCACCATGCCGATGGCGGCACGAAGGCTCTTCTGGGTGACCTTGCGCACGTCCTGCCCGTCGATGGTGATCGAGCCGGACTGCACATCATAGAACCGGAACAGCAAGCGCGAGATCGTCGATTTGCCTGCGCCCGACGGGCCGACAATGGCAACGGTTTGCCCTTCCGGCACCTCGAACGAAATCCCTTTCAGGATCGGGCGGTCTGGATCATAGGCAAAGTGCACGTCCTCGAAGCGGATGGTGCCCGTGCCGACCGTCAGCGGCCGGGCATCCGGCGCGTCGGTCACTTCGGCCTGGACGTCGAGCAGGTCGAACATCTGTTCGATATCGGTCAGGCCCTGGCGGATTTCCCGGTAGATGAAGCCGATGAAGTTCAGCGGGATCGAGAGCTGCATCAGCATCGCATTGATGAAGACGAAGTCACCGAGCGTCTGCGTGCCGTTCTGCACGGCAATCGCCGACAGCGCCATCATGATGGTCAATCCGACGCCAAAGATCACGCCCTGGCCGAAGTTCAGCCAGCCGAGCGAGGTCCAGACTTTGGTGGCAGCGCGCTCGTAGCTTTCCATCGAGACGTCGAACCGGCGGGCTTCCATGTCCTCGTTACCGAAATATTTGACGGTCTCGAAGTTGAGAAGCGAGTCGATTGCCTTGGTGTTGGCATCGGTGTCGGACGTGTTCATGTCGCGGCGAATGGCGATCCGCCAATCGGAGGCGCGGATCGTGAACCAGGCATAGAGCCAGATCGTCACCGCCGTCACGCCGACATAGGCGATGCCGTAGGTGAAGGCGAAAATGATCGCGACAAACAGGAACTGGATGATGGTCGGCGCGGTGTTGAGGATCGTGAAGCGGACAATCGCCTCGATCCCCTTGGTGCCACGCTCGATCACCCGCGACAGGCCGCCGGTCTTGCGCTCCAGATGAAACCGCAATGACAGGGCGTGGATGTGCACGAAGGTCTTGTAGGCCAATTGGCGCACCGCATGCTGCCCGACCGAGGCGAACAGCGCATCGCGCAACTGGTTGAAGGCGACGTTGAGAACGCGAAACACGTTGTAGGCGACGACCAGCATGACCGGCGCCAGCAGCAGCTCTGGCACATAGCCGGGCGCAACGAGTTCGCCGCCAAGCGCGTCGGTCGCCCACTTGAAGCCGTAAGGCACCAGCATCAGGACCAAGTTGGCGAGCACCAGATAGGCCAGCGCCATGACCACGCGGCGCTTCAGATCGGGCCGGTCCGATGGCCACATATAGGGCCAGAGGTTGAACAGCGTGCCGAGCGTATTTTCCCGGTCGGCGGACACGGTCTTGGCAGTCGGCATGGCATTAGACATGGTTTGCGGCCTCCTTGCCGCATGGGTCTGCCATCGGGTTTCCGGCGCAGCAGGCTTCAATGAAACAGCCGGTTGTGCGCGCCAGTTCGCCAAGGGCGTTCCTGTCGAGGCGATAGTGGGATGTGGGCTTTTTATGGTCGCAAACAACCAGCCCGGCATCGACAAGCACCTTCAGGTGCTGGGAAACGGTGGATTGTGCCAATGGAAGGGATGATACCACATCCTTGCAGCGGCAGGTCTCGTGCAACGACAACCAGCGCAGGATCGACAGCCGCGCCGGATGGGCGAGCGCGGCAAAGCGAGCCGCTGCCATGGCGTCTTCCGGCGTGTTCAGGGACATCATCATCGTTGATCGGCGATAAACGATGATGCTCCGCTGCACAACCCCTCAGGGCTCTTTTCGCAGCTGGCGATGGCGATCAAGCGCGGCATCATCGGCATCACCTTCATCGGGAACCGCAAACACCTGACCGGGGAAAATGCGGTCCGGATCGCCGATCTGTCCGGCATTGGCGGTGTAGATCGTCGTGTATTTCACCCCGCGGCCATAGACGCGACGCGAGATCTGCCAAAGCGTGTCACCCTTGCGGATGATCACGGACTGAGCGGTCGGGACCAGTGCATTGGTTTCAGACTGGAGGGCTGGCGGCCCCTGCAGGACGCCCAGCGACTGCGGCACTTCGACAGCGCCTTGCGATCCGGTCGCGTCCTGCGCAGCAACCGCAAACGGGATGGTCGGCGCCGTTGCGGGCAGTGTCGGAGCCGGCGGCACTGCAATTGCCGCAAGGCGTTCGCCCTCTCCGCGCACGAACGGCACGGAAACGCGCGCGATCACATTTGCGGTGGCCGGATCGATCATGTCGGAGCGGATGATGTAGTCGCCGACCGCCAGATCGCGCCGCACTTCCACGAGAAAACGGCCCTCTTCGGTGGCGGTCGTATCACCAAGCAGGATGTCATTGGCATAGACGCGGACGCGCGCGCCCGGCATGGCAGCACCGGCCACAAACACCGTGCCGCCATCGATCTCGACAGCCTCGATCCGAAGGTCGGCGGCGGCAACCGGCTCAGCCGGCGTTTCAGCGGTTACCGCAGCGGGCGCTGCGGGTGTTGCTGGTTCAGGCGCAACGAGTGGCGCTTCCGGCGTTACGGCCGCAACCTCTTGTGGCTGGCTTGGCGGCGCATCGGTTGGAGTGACCGGCGCCAAGGCTGGCGCACCGGCCTGCGGCACGGTGATCAGGCGCGACGGCGCGCCCGGCTGTTCGACCAGCGCCAAAACCTGGTTCGAACCCGCTTCGGGAATGGCGACCACGGCGGTTTCCGTCGACATTGCTGCCGAACCGTCCGGTCCGGTTGCGCGCAGCACGATCTGATAGTCGCCAGGCGCAAGCGGTTCATCGAGGACCGCGGCAAAATCGCCGGTCGGGCCGGCCATGGTTTCAGCCAGAACCCGCGACCCGGTGATGATCTCGACACGCGAATTGGCCGGAGCGGTGCCCGCGACGACAAGCGAGCCATCGGGCTCGGCACGCAACAGGTCAAAGCGAGGGCCCGCGACCTCCTCGGCCGCCGAAGGTGCGGCAGTCGGGGTTTCAACCGGGGCCGACGCTTCCGGTTGGGCTGCGGGCTCCGG
>JBGSWL010000151.1:0-3602 GCA_041752455.1 Roseitalea sp.
GCCACCATGCCCGGCGCCGACAGCGTGTAGCGCGCTACCCAAGCGATGAACCGGCGCATGTCCGGCGTCAGCGGCGGGCAGTCGAAGACCGCCGTCACCGCGCGCAATTTCTTGGGATCGACCTCGCTTGCGTCATCGGGCGCATCCCAGACCACGCCGGCGACCTGGCGCGGGCCGAGCGGAACCTGCACCAGCGCGCCGGGCGGCGCTTCCATCCCGTCCGGCAAGGCATAGGTGTACGGCACCGGCGACGGCGTCGGTACCAGCACAGCCACTGTGCGTCCGTTTTTGTTCGAATCGGATATCATGGGCCGTGACCTTGCCGCCTGATTGATCTATGGGACAACCGGAATCGCGGCCGCGATGAAATATCCGCCCGCCCTCAGGAAAACCGGTTAGGAAACGCCATGAAGTTTTTCGTCGACACAGCTGACATCGCCGAGATCAGCGAACTGAACACGATGGGCCTGATCGATGGTGTGACAACCAACCCGTCGCTGATCCTGAAATCCGGCCGCAACATCATAGAAGTCACCCGCGAAATCTGCGCCATGGTCGATGGTCCGGTCTCGGCGGAAGTCGCCGCGCTTGACTATGACGGCATGATGGCCGAGGCCAAGGTTCTGGCCGCCATCGCCGACAATGTCTGCATCAAGCTGCCGCTGACGCTGGAAGGCCTCAAGGCCTGCAAGGCGCTGACCTCTGCCGGCCACAAGACCAATGTGACGCTGTGCTTCTCGGCCAATCAGGCCCTGATGGCCGCCAAGGCCGGTGCGACCTTCATCTCGCCGTTCATCGGCCGCCTCGACGACATGGCGATCGACGGCATGGAACTGATCGAGGACATCCGCACGATCTACGACAACTACGGCTTTGAGACCGAGATCCTCGCCGCCTCGATCCGCACGGTCAACCATGTGCGCCAGGCTGCGCTGATCGGTGCTGATGTCGCGACCGTTCCGCCGTCAACGCTGAAGGCGCTGGTCAAGCATCCGCTGACCGACAAGGGCATCGAGCAGTTTGTCGCCGATTGGGCCAAGACCGGCCAGACCATCGGCTGATTGCGTCATGGCCGAGGTCCGCTCGACAGACCGGGTCCGCGCGGCGCTTCTTTCAGCCGGTCTTCCGGACACGATTGTCCGCATGCCGAGCTCGACCCGCACCGCTGAAGAGGCCGCCAAAGCCTGCGGTTGCGCCGTCGGCCAGATCGTCAAATCGCTGATCTTTCAGGCCGGCGAAGACGGCAGGCTGGTGCTGCTTCTGGTGTCCGGCGCCAATCAGGTCGATCTGGCGGCAGCGCAACTGGTCGTCGGTGAAAAACTCGAGCGCGCCGATCCCCGCCTTGTGCGTGACCGCACCGGTTTTGCGATCGGCGGCGTCGCACCCATCGGTCATCTGGAGCCGGTGCCGGCCTTCATCGACGAGGACCTGATGAATTTCCATGTGGTCTGGGCGGCGGCCGGTGCGCCCGACGCGGTTTTCAGCGCCGAGCCGCAGCAGTTGGTCGCGGCGTCAAATGCCGTCGTTGCCCGCCTGAAAGCCTGACCGGCAATCAATCAGACGCTGAACTCCACATCGCGATCATCGCGCAGCGCATGTTCGCAATGGTGCTGCAGCTTGACCGTGAGGTCCTGAACATCGCCATCAAGCGTCGCAGGATCGATCGGCTTGCCGATCGTCATGCCGAAATGCTTGCCGGTCTTGTTCAGGAGTTCGTGGAACACCGTCATGTCGCGCAGTTCCGGATTGCGGTGCGCCAGAAGGTAGAACAGCCACGAATTGCGCGCCGACATGTGCATCGGCACGATCGGTACGCCGTAGCGCTTGGCCATCTGGATGCCGGTTGCCTGCCACGGACGCTCGCGCAGCGCCCCCTTCGACCAGTAGGCGATGCGCCCGGACGGGAACAGGACAATGGCGCGGCCCTCCTGGAAGGCACGGTTGGTGCGCACCAGGGTTTCGCGGCTCTTGGCATGGGATTTTTCGCTGGCGCGCCATTCCACCGGAATGATGATCTCGCCGAGCCGCTTGTTGACGCGGGTCGCATCCCGGTTGGCAAAGAACACCAGATCAGGCCGGCGTTCGCGCATCAGGTCATAGACGGCAATGCCGTCGGCAATCCCGGTCGGGTGGTTGGAGACCAGGATGAACCCGCCCTTTTCAGGAATGCGTTCGAGCCCGTCCACATGGGTGCTGAGCTTCAGGAGGTCGGACACGTGACCGAAGCAGTCCAGACCGCTCAGTTCGGCAACCGCATCGGCCATCTTGACCGCTTCATGATAATGCAGGGCCTTGTAGAGCATCGGCCGGTAGAACGGCCATAGCGCACTGCGCACGATCGTCTGCCCGCGCTCAGCAATCAGCTGATCGACAATATGGATGTCGCTTTCGGCGGCAACCGGTTGTGCCCGCCCACTCATCACGCCGGTGAAGGTGGAGGCTGCGCTCTGGATTTCCATGGCCATGTTATCCGGTGGTCAATGCCCGTCACTTGACGATTTATGTATCGCTATTATGACACGAACGAAAGGCCACGGAAACTTGGCATAAGTGTGAGGAAAGAGCCACGCTCGGCATGGCTCTTCTTTTCCCGCCGCTGATCGGGCGATTTGGCGCCCGGGTTGCTTGGCGCCCGGGTTACTTGACGCCCTTGTAGGCTTCAGCGCCCCAAACCTGCTTGACGCGCTTGTCGCGCCCGCACGCATCGCGGTATTTCACATAGGCCTTGGCCCGGGTGATGATCCCGAAGCGGGTCAGCTGGGTCTCTTCGCTGCGGTAATAATTCTGGTGATAATCTTCGGCTACCCAGAACTTGACCGCGCCTTCCACCGGAATCGCCAGCGGGCCGCCGATGGTCAGTTGGGCATCGGCGACAGCCGCCATCGCAGCCGCCGCTTCCTCCGGGGTTTCCGCGTGGATGGCCGGCGTATAGGCATAGCCACGGTCACAGAACTGGCCTTCGCCATCCAGCGGATCGATGGTGCGCAGGAACGTGGAAACGAGAGTCGCATAATCGGTGACGGTGCTGTCGTAGTCGATCTTGACGACTTCGCGATGGCCCTCGTGATTGCCGTAGGTCGGGCTTTCCATCTTGCCGCCAGCGTAACCAGATGTGGTGCCGACAACGCCTGCCACCTTGTCGAAATCCGATTCGACGCACCAGAAGCAACCGCCGGCAACGATCAGCGACTTGGTTTCGGCCTGTGCCGCAACCGGGAACGAAAAGGCCGAGATGGTCAGGGCGAGGCCCAGAAGCGTGCGTCGAAACATGGCAAGGTCTCCAGCAGAATTGATCTGCCAGATACCTAGCGGACCGGGGGTCTCGCGCAACTCAAACACTTACACGTTTGCGTGACGCCAGACCCGGTCGTCGAGCCAGCGTCAGACTGTCAGATTGTCGAAGGCCGACAGCGCTTCGGCGCCATAGATCATCGACGGGCCGCCGCCCATGTAGACGGCGACGCCGATCGCATCGATGATCTCCTCGCGGGTCGCGCCGTACTTCTTCGCCGCCTTGGCGTGGAAGGCGAGGCAGCCGTCGCAGCGCGCCGCGATGCCGATCGACAGCGCGATCAGCTCCTTCATCTTCGGGTCGAGCGCCC
>JBGSWL010000152.1:0-3145 GCA_041752455.1 Roseitalea sp.
GGGAAGACTGCGCAGGTTGAGGCGCAGCGCTTCGCGCAGGCGATCGTGCGCAAGCAGAAAAGCAACGCTGTCCAGCCGGGATGCTATCTCCACGCAATCGGTGAGCGGTGCGCGCAACCGCGCTGCCAGTAGCCGTGCCCCGCCGCCGGTCACCGTGCGGTCCATCGCCTTCAGCAGTGAACCGTCGCGGCTGCCCGACTGGGTCCGCTCGAGTTCAAGGTTGGCGCGCGTTGCCGCATCGATGAACAGCGAACGTGCCGCGCTGTCGCGCTGCGGGCGCTGCAGCGCCGGTCGTTCGGCGATCTGCGTCTTTTCCACATAGGCGATGGCGCCGGCGGCGGCAGCCAGTTCGGCGCGCGAGAAATCGCCGAAGCCTTCGGTGGTATTGACGCCGAAATACCGGGCGATCCGTTCGGCTGCGGTGGCGCTGTCGAAGATCGGCTGCGGCAACGGCGTGACCGCAAGACCGAACGGATCGAGCAGCGCCCGCATGGCCGGATCGTGAAACACCGGCTCGGCAACGATGATCTCGCGCGGGGCAATCCGTGTGATGTCGGTTGCAAGGCGATCCGGTGCCGAAGCGGCCACACGGAAGTCACCGGTGGTGATGTCGATGAAGGCAAGCGCGATGTCGCCGGTCGCCTTCATGCGCGCAATCGCCAGAAGGTAGCTCGTCTCGCCGGGATCAAGCAGCCGCTCCTCGGTGACGGTCGCCGGTGTCACCAGCCGGGTGACATCTCGGCGCACCACCGATTTGGCGCCGCGCTTTCGCGCCTCTGCCGGATCTTCGAGCTGTTCGCAGACCGCGACGCGAAACCCGCGCCCGATCAGCTTCTGCAGGTAGTCGTCGGCTGCGTGCACCGGCACACCGCACATCGGGATGTCGGCGTCCAGATGCTTGCCGCGCTTGGTCAGCGTGATGCCGAGCGCTCGTGATGCAATTTCGGCGTCCTCGAAAAACAGTTCGTAGAAATCGCCCATCCGGTAAAACAGCAGGCTGTCCGGATTGGCAGCCTTGATTTCCATATACTGCGCCATCATAGGCGTAGCGGGCGTGACCGCCGCCGCCACGGTTCGGGAAGGTTCGTAGGCTTGCTGTTCGTCGCCTTGCGACGGATGCTCGGTCATGGCGTGTTCCGGAATGTCTCTTGCTCTTGAGCCGGGTGGATTGCACAGCAGCGATCAGCGCTTTATGCGCGTTGCGCGGGGGGAATGACAGGCGAGTGCCAAGATTTTCCCCATTCAACCGTGATCCTTGCCCTCTGCGGCCGGGCACGGCAGATCGGACGGCCAGCGGGAGCAATGACGGGCATGAGTGACAAGAAGACATCCGGCACTGCAGCCAGTTCCACCCCTGCGCCGCGCCGCACGATCATCGACGAACAGGAAGCGCTCGACTTTCATGCCCGGGGACGTCCCGGCAAGCTTGAAATCACGCCGACCAAACCGATGGCAACCCAGCGGGATCTCGCGCTGGCCTATTCGCCTGGTGTCGCCGTTCCGGTCAAGGCGATAGCGGCAAACCCGGAATTGGCCTTCGACTATACCGCCAAGGGCAACATGGTCGCGGTGATTTCCAATGGCACTGCCATTCTCGGCCTCGGCAATCTTGGCGCGCTGGCCTCCAAGCCCGTGATGGAAGGCAAGGCGGTGCTGTTCAAGCGTTTTGCCGACGTCGATTCCATCGATCTGGAAATCTCGACCGAAGATGTCGACGAGTTCGTCAACTGCGTTCGGTTTCTCGGGCCATCCTTTGGCGGCATCAACCTCGAGGACATCCGCGCGCCGGATTGCTTCATCATCGAGGACCGGCTGCGCGAAGCGCTCGACATTCCGGTGTTCCATGACGACCAGCATGGCACCGCGATCATCGCCGCAGCCGGCCTGATCAATGCGCTGCACCTGACCGGGCGCGACCTGAAGACGACAAAGATCGTCTGCAATGGCGCGGGCGCTGCCGCCATCGCCTGCATCGAACTGATCAAGTCGATGGGCGTGCCGCACGACCACATAATCCTTTGCGATACCAAGGGCGTGATCTACCAGGGCCGCGCCACGGGCATGAACCAATGGAAATCGGCCCATGCGGTGAAGACCGACCTGCGCGAACTGGAAGAAGCGATCGCCGGCGCCGATGTGGTTCTCGGCCTGTCGATCAAGGGTGCGCTGACTGCCGGCATGGTCGCCGCAATGGCACCAAACCCGATCATCTTCGCCATGGCCAATCCGGATCCGGAGATCACGCCGGAGGAAGTAGCAGCCATCCGCGATGATGCCATCGTCGCGACCGGCCGGTCGGACTATCCGAACCAGGTCAACACTGTGCTGGGCTTCCCCTATCTCTTCCGCGGCGCGCTGGACGTGCGCGCCACCACGATCAACGAGGCAATGAAGGTGGCCGCCGCCAATGCGCTGGCCGAACTTGCCCGCGAGGATGTGCCCGACGATGTCGCCATCGCCTATGGCGGCGCGCGCCCGAAATTCGGACCGGGCTACATCATTCCGGTTCCATTCGATCCGCGGCTGATCTCGGCCATCCCGGTCGCGGTCGCCAGAGCGGCCATGGAAACCGGCGTCGCGCGCCGGCCGATCGCCGACTTTGCCGTCTATGCCCGCGAACTGTCGGCCCGCCGCGACCCGATTGCCGCCACGCTGCAGCGGATTTTCGACCGGGTGCGCCAGAACCGCAAATGCATCGTCTTTGCCGAAGGCGAGGAAGAACAGGTCATTCGCGCAGCCGTTTCCTTCGTCAATCAGGATCTCGGCACCGCGATCCTGCTCGGCCGCGAAAACCTGATTGCCGAAGCGGCGGCAAATGTCGGCGTCGATCTGGCCCGCGACGATATCCGCATCGTCAATGCCCGCCTGTCGGACCGGGCTGATGCCTATGCGCATCATCTCTATGAGCGCCTGCAGCGCGACGGCTACCTGTTCCGCGATTGCGTTCGGATGATCAACAATGATCGCAACGTCTTTGCCGCGACAGCTGTTGCCATGGGCGATGCGGACGGGATGGTCACCGGCGTCACCCGCAACTACGCGACCGCGCTTGCCGATGTGCGCCGGGTGATCGATGCACAGCCCGGCCACCGGGTTGTCGGGGTGTCGCTGGCGCTGTGCCGCGGGCGCACGGTGCTCGTCGCCG
>JBGSWL010000153.1:0-46264 GCA_041752455.1 Roseitalea sp.
TGTTTCCGGCGTTGCTGTTCGGCGCCATCGTGCGCTATCCGCTGCAGGCCGGCACCGCCCTGCCCGTCCCGGACCAGCGTCCGTCAGCCACCGAAGGTCAGGCGGCGCTCGCTGCTCCTGTCGCCAATGGCATCGACCCGATCATCACCGGGGCCGTACCGGCCAGCCCGCAAAACGCGCTTGCGGACGTCTCGTTGACGCTCGAGGAAATCGAAATCGCACAGGTCGAACAACTCGTCGAACTGACGCGCGCCGCCTATCTCCAGCGCAACCGGCTGATCGAGACCGCTGCCAACGCCGGCTTGTCGATCCGCTCAAAGCCGCAGGACATGCCGGCCGTCGGTGGCCCGTTTGTGCCGATGGAAGATGCGATGGAAGCAGCAGACTTCAGCCGCGGCCTCGACACACTGGAGTCCGCCCTGGACGCCCTCGACAAGACACGCTCGGAAATCCGCGCCTTCCCGATTGCCCATCCGGTTCCCGGCATGAAAGTGACCAGCGGTTTCGGCAAACGCCGTGACCCGATCCTTGGCCGCAGCGCGTTTCACGGCGGCATCGATTTCGGAACGCCGGTCGGCACGCCGATCCATGCGACGGCAGCCGGAACAGTGGCACTTGCCGGGCGCAATGGCGGTTATGGCAACATGGTCGAGATCAACCACGGCAATGGCCTGACCACCCGCTTTGCCCACATGCATCGCATTTCCGTCAAGGCCGGCCAGCGGGTCGAAATCGGCACCCGCATCGGCGAAACCGGCAATACCGGTCGCTCCACCGGTCCGCACCTGCACTATGAGATTCGGACCGCCAAGGGCGCCATCAATCCGATGCAATACATGAAGGCCGGCTCCCGCCTCGGCTCCATGCTCTGACCGCCGCCGGCAGAATCAAAGGGCCGGCGCTGCGTCCACGATCCGGAGCTGCGGCGTTGTTCGCCCGTTCCAGTGGTTGAGCGACAAGGTCCCGGCGATGTGCAGCGGCGCACCACGGTTCTGCGCCAGCAAATGCCCCACTGGCTCATCCGCTGACCGGAACGCTATCGCATCCAGAACCGGAAGCCCCGGCGCCTGGATACCGACCTTCACATGACCGGTGCCGACCGGCTTGACGAAGGTGACCGTATGGCGGGGAAAGACGAAAACCGGTTCGGGGTTTCCCGCACCAAACGGTCCGGCATCCTGCAGCCGCGTGATCAGCGCCGCATTGGCCCCGCCTGAGGTCAGCGCCGCATCGATTTCCAGCACCGTCTCGTCGGTCAGTTCGCCGACGACCTTGGCAGATTTTTCTTCGAAGTAGGCCCTGAGCGCACCCAGTTTGTCAGCCTCAACGGTGACGCCCGCCGCCATGGCATGGCCGCCGCCCTTGACCAGCAAGCCTTCCTCGACCGCCGCGCGAACCAGCCGTCCGATGTCGAAACCGGCAATTGACCGCGCCGAGCCGGTCCCGCGTCCGTTGGCATCGATGGCAATGGCCAGTGCCGGTCGGCCGAATACTTCCTTGAGCCGCGCTGCAACCAGCCCGGCAATCCCCGGATGATACTCCCGGCTGGCGGTAACGATCACCGATGGCGGGTGAGCGGATTGCATTTCGCGTTCAGCGCCGGCCTTTGCCTCTTCGACCATGGATTTTTCGATCGCCTGACGCTCGCCGTTCAACTGGTCGAGCCGCTCGGCCAGCGCCCGCGCCTCGTTGGCATCATCCAGCGACAAGAGCCGGGCGCCAAGCGAGGCATCGCCGATCCGTCCGCCCGCATTGATGCGCGGGCCGAGCATGAAGCCGAAATGGTAGGGGTTCAGCGGCTCGGACACCCGCGCGACCGACGCCAGAGCCGCGATCCCCGGATTGGAAAGCCGCCGCGCCACCTGCAGTCCGGTCTTGACGAAGGCCCGGTTGAGACCGGTCAGCGGCACCACATCGCAGACCGTTGCCAACGCGACCAGATCGGCAAGGCCCATCAGGTCCGGCACGCTTTTGAACCCGGCTTGTCGCAAATGCCGGTTGACGCCGACCAGCGTCATGAAGGTGACGCCGGCTGCGCACAGATGGCCAAGGCCGGACATGTCGTCTTCGCGGTTCGGATTGACCACCGCCGCGACGTCCGGCAGCGGACCGCCGACCTGGTGGTGGTCGATCACGACGATGTCGGCCATGCGCGCGCCGATGACGCCGAAGGCTGCGGCAGAATTGGTGCCGCAATCGACCGTGACGATGAGGTCCGCCTCGCCCGCCAGCGCCGTCATAGCCGCCGGGTTCGGGCCATAGCCTTCGAATATCCGGTCCGGGATATGGATTTTCGGGACAAGCCCGAAGTGGCGCAGATAGCGCGACAGCAAGGCGCAGGATGCCGCGCCATCGACGTCATAGTCGCCGAACACGGCAATCCTTGCCCGCCCGGCAATTGCCGTGGCGATACGGCTTGCAGCCCGGTCGAGGTCGGTGACCGCCGACGGATCGGGCATCAGGTCGCGGATGGTCGGCGCCAGAAACGCCAGTGCATCGGCAGCGACGACGCCGCGCGCCGCGATCACCCGGGCGATCACATCCTCGATGCCATGGGTCTGCGCGATGTCGAGGGCCATGTTGGCCTCGCGCAACGACAACCGCTCCACCCACCGGTGGCCGCGGGCAGACCGGCGAATGTCGAGAAATGCGGGGCGGTCAGGCATGCCGCCTTGTCGCCCCGCATGCCGATGGCGTCAAGCGGCGCCGAACTTCTCGAAGTCCATGTGCCGGGCGATGATCTCGCGGACCGTCCGTGATTGCGAGCGCATGACGATCGTTTCGGTCTGGATGAAATTGCGCGCAAACCGCACGCCCGACAGCATGTTGCCGTCGGTCACGCCGGTCGCCGCAAACAGCACGTCACCGGACGCCATGTCCAGAACCGAGTAGATGCGCTTCGGATCGGCAACACCCATGCGCGCTGCGCGGGCGCGCTTTTCTTCGGTGTCGAGAATGAGACGCCCTTCCATCTGGCCGCCAACACAGCGCAGCGCCGCAGCAGCCAGAACGCCCTCTGGCGCACCGCCGGTGCCGATATAAAGATCGATGCCGGTCTCTTCCGGGTCGGTCGTGTCGATGACAGCGGCAACATCACCATCGCCGATCAGGCGGATCGCAGCGCCGGTCTCGCGCACCGCGTCGATCAGCGCCTCATGGCGCGGGCGGTCGAGAATGCAGGTCGTGATCTCGCTGACCGGCACGCCCTTGAAGCGCGCCAGTTCCCGGATGTTGTCGGCAGGCGATGCATCGATCGAAATGATGCCGGCAGGATAGCCCGGCCCGACGGCGATCTTTTCCATGTAGACGTCCGGCGCATTGAGCAGCGTGCCCTTGGTCGCAATCGCAATGACAGCCAGCGAATTGGGCTGGTTCTTGGCGCAGATCGTCGTGCCTTCAAGCGGATCGAGCGCGATGTCGACTTCCGGCCCCCGGCCATTGCCGACCTCTTCGCCGATATAAAGCATCGGCGCTTCGTCGCGTTCGCCTTCGCCGATGACCACCGTGCCGCGGATCGGCAGGCGGTTCAGCTCATAGCGCATCGCATCGACGGCCACCTGGTCGGCGGCCTTTTCGTCGCCGCGTCCGCGAAGGCGCGCAGCCGCCACAGCCGCCCGCTCCGTCACGCGGGCCAGTTCGATCGACAGTTCGCGGGTCAGTCCCGGCGTGTGCTCATTGTCATCCATGATGATGGCGCTCCCCCTTGCGACCGGCATGCCCGGTCAACCTGTCGCGCCTCAAGACCACATCAACACCACAGGCAAAAGACGCTCGACCCAGCCTTTGACGTGGATTTGTCGAAATACAATGAATGAAACCTTCAATAAGCCCGTTCGATCCGGATGACTTGCGGCTTGTCCACAAGATAACCGTCAGCCGTGATGCCTTCGACAGAGGCACGGATCGCCTGTTCGGTCGTCTCGTGCGTGATCAGGATCACCGTGCGCGGCACGCTTGCATCAGGCGCCGAGCCCGGCGCATCGCCATGCTGGACAATCGATTCCAGCGAGATGCCGTTTCCGGCCATGTGTGTCGCAATGGCGGCAAAGACACCGGGCCGGTCGTGGACGGTCAGGCGCACGAAATATCCGCCGGAATGGGCACGCATCGCCGCCTGCTGATAGGGTTCGAGCAGGTGGGCCGGGCGACCAAGCACCGGCGCCTGCTGATGGCCCGGGCGTGCCTTGGCAATGTCGGCAATGTCGCCGACGACGGCGGAGGCGGTCGCATTGCCGCCCGCGCCCGGCCCCGACATCAGGAGAGCGCCGACGATATCGGCCTCGACGGCGACGGCGTTGGTGACACCATCGATTTGCGCGATAACGGAATTGACCGGCACCATGGTCGGATGGACGCGCTGCTCGATGCCTTCCGCCGTGCGCTGGGCAACGCCGAGCAACTTGATCCGGTAACCGAGTTCACGCGCCGCATCGATATCGGCCAGAGAAATGTTCGAAATGCCTTCCATGTAGATCGCGTCAGCCGCTATCCGGGTACCGAAAGCAAGGCTGGTCAGGATCGACAGCTTGTGCGCCGTGTCGTGGCCTTCGATGTCGAAGGTCGGATCAGTTTCGGCGTATCCAAGGCGCTGCGCATCGGCGAGGCAATCGGCAAAACTCATCCGGTCGCGCTCCATGCGCGTCAGGATGTAGTTCGCCGTGCCGTTGAGGATGCCATAGACTCGCGTGACGAGATTGCCCGACAGGCTTTCTCGCATGGTCTTGATGATCGGGATGCCGCCGGCGACAGCCGCCTCATAGTTGAGGATCAGACCGGCGCTTTCGGCCATGTGCGCCAGTTCGACGCCGTGCGCGGCCAGCAGCGCCTTATTGGCGGTGACCACATGTTTGCCGGCAGAAATCGCGGCGCGAACGCTGTCATGCGCTGCCCCTTGCGCCCCGCCCATGAGCTCGACGAACACGTCGATCTCATCGGACTTGGCGAGTTCACTCGGATCATCGAACCAGGTCACCCCGGACAGGTCGACACCACGGTCGCGGTTGCGGTCACGCGCGCAAACGGCGGTGACGGTCACCGGACGCCCGCATTGGGCGGCAAGAAAGTTGTGTTTTTCGGAAAGCACCCGCGCGACCGAGGCGCCGACAGTGCCCAGCCCCGCGAGCCCGATGCGCAACGTCGAGGTCATGTCGTCAATCCCTTGCCGATGGCTTCCAGCCGCTTTCAGCGGTGCGCCGAAAGCGCCACCATATTGTGCAGTGTCGCATCGGCGCCAGTCAGGAAGCGCTTGATGTTGCGTGCGCCCTGGCGAATCCGGTGCTCGTTTTCAACAAGCGCGATCCGCACATGGCCATCGCCCATTTCGCCGAAACCGACGCCCGGCGCAACCGCCACATCAGCTTTTTCGATCAGCAGCTTGGAAAATTCCAGCGACCCGAGATGACGGAATTTTTCCGGCACCGGCACCCAGGCAAACATCGTTGCTTCCGGCGGCGGCACGTCGAACCCGGCCTTGCCGAAGGAGTCGACCAGAACGTCGCGCCGGCGGTGATAGACCGAGCGGACTTCCTCAACATCAGAGCCGTCGCCGTTCAGCGCCGCCGCAGCGGCAACCTGGATCGGCGTGAACGCGCCATAGTCGAGATAGGATTTGACCCGCGTCAGCGCAGCGATCAGCCGATCGTTGCCGACGGCAAACCCCATCCGCCAGCCGGGCATCGAGAACGTCTTCGACATCGAGGTGAATTCGACGGCCACATCGATGGCCCCCGGAACCTGCAGGATCGACGGCGGCGGCGTGTCACCGAAGTAGATTTCCGCATAGGCAAGATCAGACAGGATGATGAGGTCGTGCTTGCGGGCAAACGCGACAACGTCCTTGTAGAAATCAAGGCTCGCGACCAGCGCCGTCGGATTGGACGGATAGGATACGATCAGTGCGAGCGGCTTGGGGATCGAATGGCGCATCGCCCGCTCAAGCGCCGGAATGAACTTGTCATCCGGTTCAACCGGGATCGAGCGGATCACGCCGCCCGACATGATGAAGCCGAAGGCGTGAATCGGATAGCTCGGATCAGGACAAAGAATCGTGTCGCCCGGCGCGGTGATCGCCTGCGCCATGTTGGCAAAGCCTTCCTTGGACCCGAGCGTCGCGACGACCTGCGTGTCAGGGTTCAACTTCACGCCGAACCGGCGCTCGTAATAGGCGGCCTGCGCCCGGCGCAGCCCCGGTATCCCCTTGGACGACGAATAGCGGTGCGTACGCGGATCCCTGACCGTTTCGCAAAGCTTGTCGACGATCGCCTGCGGCGTCGGCAGGTCCGGATTGCCCATGCCGAGATCGATGATGTCGCGACCGGCCGCGCGCGCCGAGGCCTTCAGCCGGTTGACCTGTTCGAAAACATAAGGCGGCAGGCGGCGGGTCTTGTGGAAATCATCCATGCTTTCGCGTCCATGTCAGGAGAACGGCGCATATACCGCGATGCCGGGCAAAAAGCGAGGGCTCACCCGGCCCTGCTTTTGGCCGATTTCACGGCTGCGCCTCGATCCGGTTCACCATCTCGCGCGAATGGGATTGGGCAAGGCGCTCGAGATAGGCGATCCGCTGCTGATAGGCCGTTGTTGAAATGCGGCCGCTCGCATGGGCTGCGCGCAGCTGCTCCATTTCAGCCGTCAGCGCGGCACTTTCGGAAGGCGATATCTGCTGCAGCGAGGGTTCCGGCTCGACATTGATGTTCGGGAATGTCCCGGTGTTGCGCACGGTGATGCGCGGCGCCAGATCTTCCGGCGGCGGCGGTGCTGCCGGTGTGGCAAGCGCTGGTGGCGCGACGTCCAGCGCGGTGTCGATCTGCGAGGTCGACGTGCACCCGGCCACGAAAACGGTTGCGGCCAACGCCACGACGGCGGCCTGCAACGGGGGCAGTATTTTCGTTGTCATCGTCATTTGCACTTAAGGCCTTGGTTCGGGTTGTGCACTGTCATGCGTTAACAATATTATGTCTGCAACAAGGTTGCCATCGGCCAAGGCTGACAACGCGCAACCAGGGGTGGAGACGACATGAGTGCGAAACCGGAAGACACCGCGGCGAAAGCCGATGGCCATAACCCGATGGATGCCGTCGAGGCTTATGTCATCAAGGATCCCGAAGAGTTTGCCCGCAATCTTGCCCGGATGATCGAGGCCGCCGGCCATGCCGCTGCCGCATGGGTCGGCCCGCGCGAAACCGGCGAAAAGCGCGACACCCTGTCCGAGCCGATGGCCGATCTTGCCAAGACATTTTCGAAAGTCACCGAATACTGGATGACCGATCCGCACCGGGCGCTGGAAGCCCAGACCAAGCTGTTTACCGGGTATTTCGGCATCTGGGCCAATTCGATCCAGCGTCTCGGCGATCATTCGGTTCCCGAAGCCATGCCAGGCGATCCCCGTGACAAGCGGTTTGCCGATCCTGATTGGCGCGAGAACGCATTCTTCTCGTTCCTGAAGCAGGCCTATCTGGTGACGTCGAACTGGGTGGTTGATCTTGTCGATCATGCCGAAGGCATGGACGAACACACCCGCCACAAGGCGCAGTTCTATGTCCGCCAGATGGCGACGGCCCTGTCGCCCTCCAATTTCATGATTTCCAACCCGGAAGTTTTCAAGGAAACCGTGGCCTCCAACGGCGCCAATCTGGTCAAGGGTTTCCAGATGCTGGCGGAGGACATTGCCTCCGGTCATGGCGAATTGCGCGTGCGCCAGGCCGACAATTCCTCATTTGCGGTCGGCGAAAACCTTGCAACCACGCCCGGCAAGGTGGTCGCCCGCAACCAACTGATCGAAGTCATCCAGTATGAACCGGCAACCGGCACCGTATTGAAGCGCCCGCTAATGATTGCCCCGCCCTGGATCAACAAGTTCTACATTCTCGACCTCAACCCGGAAAAATCCTTCGTCCGCTGGGCCGTGGAACAGGGCCATACGGTCTTCGTCATCTCATGGGTCAACCCGGATGAACGCCACGCGAAGATGGGCTGGGAGGAGTATATCCGCGACGGCATCGGCTTCGCGCTCGACACGATCGAGGATTGCACCGGCGAGCGGGAGGTCAATGCGATCGGCTACTGCGTCGGCGGAACCCTGCTCAGCGCCGCGATGGCGCTGATGGCGCGCGAGGGCAAGGAGCGGATCGCAACGGCAACATTGTTCACCACGCAGGTCGATTTCGTGCACGCCGGCGATCTGAAGGTCTTTGTCGACGAGGAGCAATTGGCGCTGGTCGAACAGCAGATGCAGGCGCATGGCTATCTCGACGGATCGAAGATGGCGTCCGCCTTCAACATGCTGCGGTCCGGCGACCTCATCTGGCCCTATGTCGTCAACAACTACATGAAGGGCAAGGAGCCGACGCCGTTCGACCTGCTCTACTGGAACGCCGATTCGACCCGCATGGCCGCCGCCAATCACATCTTCTACCTGCGCAACTGCTACCTCGAAAACAACCTCGCCAAGGGCACGCTGCAACTGGAGGGCGGACCGGTCGATCTTGGTGCCGTCAAGGTGCCGATCTACAATCTGGCCGCCCGCGAAGACCATATCGCACCGGCCCTTTCGGTCTTTGAAGGCTCGAAACTGTTCGGCGGCGAGGTAACCTACGTGCTCGGCGGCTCAGGCCATATTGCCGGCGTCGTCAACCCGCCGGCAAAAGGCAAATACCAGTTCTGGACCGGCCCGAAAGTCGCGGGCGCGTTTGCCGACTGGATCGCCCATGCGACCGAAACACCCGGCTCCTGGTGGCCGCATTGGCACGACTGGATCAAAGCCCACAACGCCGAAGAAGTGCCGGCACGCACCAAGCTCGGCGGGCCGAACCGCCCGCCGCTCGAAGATGCGCCCGGCACCTATGTGAAAACCCGCGTCTGATCGAAGGCCGAGCGTTTGCAATTTGCCTCACCCCTCGTGCCCGCGGTGCTTGTGCGCCGTTACAAGCGCTTTCTGGCCGATTGCATTCTGGCGGACGGCACCGAAATCACCGCATCGGTTCCCAACACCGGCTCGATGCTGGGGCTGCATGCACCCGGTTCGCGAGTCTGGCTGTCGGTCTCGGACGATCCGAAACGCAAATATGCCCACACGTTGCAGATCGTGGAAGCGGACGGCACGCTGGTCGGCATCAACACCGGTCTGCCCAACCGGCTTGCCGAAGAAGCCATCATCGCAGACCTTGTGCCGTCATTGACCGGTTATGCGCACCTGAAGCGCGAGCAGCGCTACGGCGAAAACTCCCGCATCGACATCCTGCTGGAAGATGACGCACGCGGCCGGGTCTATGTGGAGGTCAAGAATGTCCACTTCATGCGCCACGCTGGCCTTGCCGAGTTTCCCGACAGCAGGACCGACCGCGGCGCCAAGCACTTGCGCGAACTTGCAGCCATGGTCGGCCAAGGCCACCGTGCGATGATGATCTACCTGATCCAGCGGGACGACTGCACGTCGCTCCGCCTTTG
This sequence comes from Roseitalea sp., assembly GCA_041752455.1. Classification (GTDB taxonomy): domain Bacteria; phylum Pseudomonadota; class Alphaproteobacteria; order Rhizobiales; family Rhizobiaceae; genus JBGSWL01. Next base: position 9,445 of record JBGSWL010000153.1, read on the forward strand.
CCGCGATCTGGACGAGGCCTACGCGCTCCAATTTGATGCGGCGGTGGCCGCAGGGGTTGAAGCCTGCGCCATTCGGTGCCAAGTCTCGCCGCACGCTATCGTGCCCCTAACGAGCGTGCCGGTTGACGAGGCTGCCTTGCTTGCTTCCTGCCCCCGGCCGCAATGACGGCAGTCCATCATCATGGTCACCTATCTCGAAGCCGAACTCGCTCCCACCCGCAATACCGGTCAGATCAGGCTGCATGGCGCAGCCGGGTTTGACGGCATGCGCAAGGCTGGCGCGCTGGTCGCAAAGGCGCTCGACGACGTGGCCGCCATGGTTCAGCCGGGCGTGACGACCGATGCCATTGATCGTTTCCTGTTCGAATTCGGCATGGATCACGGTGCCGTTCCCGCAACGCTGAACTATCGCGGCTACACAAAGTCATCGTGCACCTCGATCAACCATGTCGTCTGCCATGGCATTCCCAACGACAAGCCGCTGCGCGAAGGCGACATTGTCAACATCGACGTGACCTATGTGGTCGATGGCTGGCACGGCGATTCCTCGCGGATGTACCCGGTCGGCCAGATCAAGCGTGCCGCCGAGCGCCTGCTGGAAGTCACCCATGAATGCCTGATGCGCGGCATCCAAGCCGTCCGTCCCGGCGCGAGAATGGGCGCGGTCGGTGCAGCCATCCAGTCTTATGCCGAAGCCGAGCGCTGCTCGGTCGTGCGCGACTTCTGCGGCCATGGGATCGGCAAGCTGTTTCACGATGCGCCCAACGTGCTGCATTATGGCCGCCCTGATGAAGGCCCGGAAATCCGCGAAGGCATGATCTTCACCATCGAGCCGATGATCAATCTCGGCCGCGCCCATGTCAAAGTTCTCGCGGATGGCTGGACCGCGGTCACCCGCGACCGGTCGCTCTCGGCCCAGTACGAGCACACGATCGGCGTGACCGGTACGGGCTGTGAGATATTCACGCTTTCCCCAGGCGGACTTGATCGTCCCGGCTTGCCGCCGCTGGCGTGACGCCCTAGCCTTCTTTCTGCAGACCGTCGGCGGAAATGGGGAGCGTCCTTTCAGGGACGTGGCACGGTTGGCAAATCACCAGAAGAACGGCATCGACAGTGACAGCGTCAACGTGCCCGATGGCGACGAGCGGCTGATATTTCTGGCCGAACAGCAGCAGGGCGGCCAGACCTTGTCGTCGTCCACGCTGCCCGCCGCGCCCTCACCCCATGCCGGCCACCGCGAGCGGTTGCGCGAACGGTTCCGCAAGGCGGGCGAAGTCGCCCTTGCCGACTATGAAGTGCTGGAACTGCTGCTCTACCGCACCTTTCCACGCGGCGACACCAAGCCGCTCGCCAAGGAACTGATCCGCCAATTCGGCTCGCTCGGCGGCGCGCTTGGCGCCGACATGGCACGGCTGACGGCAGTCAAGGGTGTCGGGGCGCAAGCCGCGCTCGATCTGAAGATCGTCGCTGCTGCCGCCCGGCATCTGGTGCGCACCGGCATCGACACCCGCCAGGTCCTCGCGTCCTGGAGCGCGGTGATTTCCTACTGTACCGCCGCGATGGCCCATGAGCCGCGCGAACAGTTCCGCATCCTCTTTCTCGACAAGAAGAACGGCCTGATCGCCGACGAGGTGCAACAATCCGGAACTGTCGATCACACGCCGGTCTATCCCCGCGAAGTGCTGCGCCGGTCGATAGAACTCGGTGCGACCGCTGTCATCCTCGTGCACAATCACCCGTCCGGCGACCCGACGCCGTCGCGCGCCGACATCGAAATGACCAAGCAGATCGTCACCGCGCTCGACCCCTTGGGCATCGTCGTGCACGACCACATCATCATCGGTCGCTCGGGCCATGTGAGTCTGAAGGGTGTCGGCCTGTTCTGACGAAGGCCCATACCCAAGATTTTGGATATTGTGACCTGACAGCAGGTCTGGGACAACCGGGCCACGAACAGGTTTGCTCCAGCGCAACCAAAATGCGCCATCCGGCACCGGAACTCTGGTCTGCTCTAAACCTCGGTGTTCACGTGGCGCAGGCGGCCGGGACAGCAATGTCCCGGCCGCTCTTTTTCAACTCCATGAAGTGCCGTCACAACGGAATGTTGTCGTGCTTTTTCCAGGGGTTTTGCAGGTCCTTGTTGCGCAGCAGCCTGAGCGCGCGCGCCACCCGCTTGCGGGTCGAGTGCGGCATGATCACCTCGTCGATATAGCCGCGCTCGGCGGCGACGAACGGTGACAGGAAGCGTTCTTCATAAGAGCGCGTATGCGCCGCGATCTTTTCAGCGTCGCCGATATCCTTGCGGTGGATGATCTCGACCGCGCCCTTTGCGCCCATCACCGCGATCTCGGCGGTCGGCCAGGCATAGTTGATGTCGCCGCGTAGGTGCTTGGAGGCCATCACGTCATAGGCCCCGCCATAGGCCTTGCGGGTGATGATGGTGACCTTCGGAACGGTTGCCTCGCCATAGGCGAACAAAAGTTTCGCGCCGTGCTTGATCAGGCCGCCAAACTCCTGCGCAGTGCCCGGCAGGAAACCCGGCACATCGACGAAGGTGACGATCGGGATCAAGAATGCATCGCAGAAGCGCACGAAACGCGCCGCCTTGCGGCTGGCGTCGCTGTCGAGCACACCGGCCAGCACCAGCGGCTGATTGGCGACAAATCCGGTCGTGCGCCCTTCCATCCGGCCGAAGCCGGTGACGATGTTCTTGGCGAAATCTGCCTGGATTTCGAAGAAGTCGCCCTCATCGACGGTTTTGACGATCAGTTCCTTGATGTCATAGGGCTTGTTGGCGCTGTCCGGCACCAACGTGTCGAGGCTCATGTCGTGCGCCTCGGCGTCCTGGTAGCACTCCAGTTCGGGCAATGGCGCCGTATTGGAGGCCGGCAGGAAATCGATCAGCCGGCGCATCTGCAACAGCGTCTCGACATCATTGTCGAACGCCCCGTCGGCAATCGACGAGCGCGTCGTGTGCACCTTGGCGCCGCCCAGTTCTTCCGCCGTCACGGTTTCGTTGGTCACGGTTTTCACCACGTCCGGACCGGTGACGAACATGTAGGAGCGGTCGCGCACCATGAAGATGAAGTCGGTCATCGCCGGCGAATAGACATCGCCCCCGGCACATGGCCCCATGATCACCGAAATCTGCGGAATGACGCCCGACGCCAAGACGTTGCGCTGGAAAACCTCCGCATAGCCGCCGAGCGCTGCAACGCCTTCCTGGATGCGCGCGCCGCCGGCATCATAAAGCCCGATGATCGGCGCCCGGTTCTTCAGCGCCATGTCCTGCAGTTTCATGATCTTCTGGGCGTGGGTCTCCGACAGCGAGCCGCCGAAAACCGTGAAATCCTTGGCAAACACGAAAACCGTGCGGCCGTTGACGGTGCCCCAGCCGGTGACGACCCCATCACCCGGGATCTTGGTCTCGGCCATCCCGAAATCGGTGCAGCGGTGCTGCACGAACATGTCGAACTCTTCGAACGAACCTTCGTCGAGGAGCACCGACAGGCGTTCGCGCGCGGTCAGCTTGCCGCGGGCATGTTGCGCCTCTATCCGCGCCTGCCCGCCGCCGAGCCGCGCTGTGCCGCGCCGCGATTCCAGTTCTTCGATGACATGGCGCATCTGTGTCTCCGTCATATGCCTGTAGCAAATTGCGATCCTTGGTAGGACGCCGACCGTTCAATGAAAAGCGGACTTTCGGCGAAAGCCGTGACAACCCGGCCAAAGGCGATTGCACTTGGCCGATCGTGTCATAAGCTTGGTGACGGGGCTGAATGACAACATCGGGGACTGGTCCATGACAACGGGCAGCACACAGGGCCGCGCCAGCGGCAAGACACGCCAACCCTTCATTTTTCACGGCAAGGCCGGTGAATATTTCGGCATCTGGATCGTCAACGTCCTTTTGACGATCGTCACCCTCGGCATCTATTCCGCCTGGGCGAAGGTCCGGCGCAACCGGTACTTCTACGGAAACACCGAACTCGGCGGCAGCCGTTTCGAGTATCTGGCGTCACCAATGCAGATCCTCATCGGGCGCATCATTGTCGTGGTCGCGCTGGTCGTCATCAACCTGCTGACGACCTTCCTGCCGCTGGTCGGCATCATCGTCCTGATCGCCCTGTTTTTCGCCTTCCCGGAACTTGTGCGGCGCGGCCTGCGGTTTGCAGCCCGCACGACCGCCTATCGCAACGTGCGTTTCGATTTTTCCGGCACCTACGGCGGCGCATTTCTGGCGATCTTCGCCGGACCGTTGCTGGCGATGCTCACCTTCGGCCTTGCCGCGCCGGTCGCCTCGCGCTGGACGCAGCGTTTCATCCTCGGCAACCTCACCTATGGCGGCCGCCCGTTTGCCAACACGGCAACCAATGGCGCCTACTACCGGGTGTTCTGGCTTCCCTTCCTGCTCTTTGTCGGCGCGGTGGTGATCAGCGGCTTGGCGGCAGCCGCCATGCTCCCGGCCCTCGCCGGCCTTGAGTCGATGTCGGAGGCTGAACAGATCGTGGCGATGCTGCCCTTCGTGCCGGCCTATTTCATTGTCCTCGCGCTCTTTGGTTCGATCAGCATGATCTATGCGGCAGGGGTCCGGAACGTCGCGTTCAATCACACCGCGATCGATGGTCGTCATGACCTGGTTTCCAATGTCGGCCGGTGGTCCTATGTCTGGCTGATGATCTCGAACTTCATCGTCACCGCCCTCACCTTCGGCCTGATGCGTCCCTGGGCCGCAGTGCGCCATGCCCGTTTCCTCGCAGCCGCAACAAACCTCGACGTACAGGGCGATCTTGCCGGCTATGCCAACACGGTGCGCGAATCGCGCTCGGCTGTCGGCGCCGAGTATATGGACATCGAAGGCGTGGAGATCGGGCTCTGAGCGGCACGGTTGAAGCCACATCCGCTGCCGGACAAGGTGTCGCCGGGCATCTCTACCTCGGCGGACAAAGCGCGTCGCAGCCAGCGATCGCGTCACTTGAAGCCGGCATCTGGCGCTTTCGGGCGCCGGATGGAACCGAACTCGCGCGTGCGGACGCAAAGACCATCGAGATCAGTGCGCGCGTCGGGCGGATCCCGCGCGTGCTGCGTCTCGCCGATGAAGCCGGCATGTTCGAAACCGGCGACAATGACGGCATTGATGCGCTACTGGCAGCCTCGGGCAAGCAAGCCGGCTTTGCCGTGCACGAATGGGAGCGCTTTCAACCTCGTCTCGCCCTTGTCGTCGCCGCCGTGATCGTCAGTCTGGCGCTCGCGTGGCGCTATGCCCTGCCGGTCATGGTCGAACTGGCTGTTGCCATCACACCGCCCGTGGTGCCGCAGATGATGAGCGCCGGCACGTTGCGCGCACTGGATGCGGCCGTGTTTGCCCCCTCAAAACTCGAAGCCGCCAAGCAGGAGGAACTGGACGAGGCGTTATCGTCACTGGCCGTGCATTCCGATCTTTCGCCGGAGAACCTGACGCTTGTGTTCCGGGCATCGCCTCGCCTTGGGCCAAATGCCTTTGCCCTGCCGGATGGCACGGTGATCATGACTGACGAAATGGTCGAACTGGCACGCGGCGATGTCGACGCCTTGCTCGGCGTCCTTGCCCACGAAATCGCCCATGTGGAAAAGGAGCACTCGCTGCGCCAGTTCTACAACAATGCCGGGCTGGTCGCGCTGGTGATGCTCGTGACCGGAGATATCGGCCCGATCCTCGAAGACACGCTGGTTCAGGGCGTCGCGGTGCTCCAGCTTTCCTATTCACGCCAGTATGAAACGCAGGCCGACCGGCGCAGCGTCGAACTGATGGCTGCCGCAGGACGTGAACCGGCCGGCCTTGCCCGCCTGTTCGCCGTGATCGAGAAGGAGTTCGGTCTGGAAAACGAGCGCGAAAGCTGGCTCTCCAGCCACCCGGCGACGCCCGGCCGGCGCGAGGCGATCAGCGGCTATGCCCGGGAACTTGCCCGCTGATCACAGACCGCGGATTGCGGCAACGACACCGGCGGCGGCCGCCATGTCGCGCCATTTGAGCGCACGGGTGGCGGTGGCCTCGGCGTCTTCGCCCCAGCGCTCGATGTTCCAGTTTTCGTCGACATGGGCAGCAACCCATGCTGCTTCGGGGGTGATCGCGCCTTCCATGACCGCCAGCGCGATGATCGCCGACCCGGTCAGCGTCGTCATCATGTGCAGGCCCGCAAGCTGCAGCGGATCGGCAACCGCGCGAACCATCGCACCGGCAGCGGCAATCGTGCGCTCCGGTTGGTCGACATGCATGACCCCTTCTGCCAAGATGAAACGCGCCGAAATCCGCGCTTCCAGCCAGCCGAGGATCGGGTCCCAGACATTGCGCTGGCGTTCGACCAGCCCTTCAGGGCCGTCGGCGCGGTAGCAGAGCAGATCGGAGCCGAAATAACGGATGATGTCATCGGCAACCGCAGCCATGTCGGTCGCAACCCCGTCGAGCGCGGTATTGACCAGCCGGTAGACCGGCATCGTCGCCGGGTTGATCGTTTCGGCTTGCGCCGAAAACTCGGCGGCCAGCATGGCTGCGACCGCATGGCCGGGAAGCGCGATGTCCGCCCGGCCCGGTGTCTTCACCGCGCGACCATCGAGCAGGACACGGTGGCGGCCGTCATCGCCGTGATGCACCGCAACCCCGGTGTAGAACCGCTTGGGCAGGTGCTTGCGCATCGCCTCCTGCGAAGCGCGGACCGGATCGGCCGGCGGCGTATAGGGATGATCGGGAAGATCGCGCATGGCGGCAGGCCTCGTTCAGAGCCGCCAGATAGCGGCTTGCCCGGCGCTGCACAAGCATGGTGGAAGCGGCGCAGACGTCGCACCGCCGCCATGCCCATGCCATAATGCAAAACGATTCGAAGCCTCACAAAACCAGACGGACGGCACACTGATGGACGACAACGGCGACCTCTTCGGCAATCTCGGGAAAGAGCCGTCCAAAACGCCAGCGAGCAACGCCGCCGCACCCAAGGCTGCACCCGCGCCAAAACCCGCGCCCGCGCCCAAGGCCGCAAAGCCTGCCGCCAACGCGCCGGCACCGAGCGGCGAGTATGATGCCTCCTCGATTGAGGTGCTCGAAGGCCTCGAACCGGTGCGCCGTCGGCCCGGCATGTATATCGGCGGCACCGATGAAGCGGCGATGCACCACCTCTTTGCCGAGGTGATCGACAACTCGATGGACGAAGCCGTCGCCGGCCATGCCACCTTCATCGATGTCGAACTGACGGCCGACGGAGCGCTGTCGGTCACCGACAATGGCCGCGGCATTCCGGTCGACCCGCATCCGAAATTTCCGGACAAATCGGCGCTCGAAGTCATCATGACGACGCTGCATGCCGGCGGCAAATTCGACGGCAAGGCCTATGAAACCTCCGGCGGCCTGCACGGCGTCGGCGTTTCGGTGGTCAACGCCCTGTCCGACCACCTTGTCGTGGAAGTGGCTCGCAATCGCCGTCTGTGGCGTCAGCTCTACAGCCGCGGCGTGCCGCAGGGTCCGCTCGAAGACATGGGCGAAGTCCACAACCGCCGTGGCACGACCGTGCGGTTCCACCCGGACCCGCAGATTTTCGGCGAGAATGCGCGGCTCGATCCGGCGCGGCTTTGCAAGATGGCGCGCTCGAAGGCCTATCTGTTCGGCGGCGTCGAAATCCGCTGGTCCTGCGCCGAGGAACTCGTCGCGCCGAAGGACCGCGACAAGACCCCGCTGAAGGCGGTGTTCCACTTTCCCGGCGGCCTGAAGGATTATCTGGAAGCCTCGCTGTCCGGCGACCACCGGGTCACCGACCAGATCTTTGCCGGGCGCACCGAGAAGACCGGCGGCCACGGCGCCATGGAGTGGGCCCTCACCTGGCACACCGGCGACGGGTTCGTGAATTCCTATTGCAACACCATCCCGACCCCGGAAGGCGGAACGCATGAGGCGGGGCTTCGCATCGCGATCACTCGCGGCCTGAAAGCCTATGCGGAAATGACCGGCAACAAGCGCGCCGCCATCGTCACAACCGAAGACGTGATGATGTCGGCCGCAGCCATGCTGTCGGTCTTCGTGCGCGAGCCGGAATTTGTCGGCCAGACCAAGGACCGATTGGCGACAGTCGAGGCGCAGCGCATCGTGGAAAATGCGCTGCGCGATCCGTTTGATCACTGGCTGACCGCCTCGCCTGCCGAGGCCAACCGCCTTTTGGAATGGGTCATCGACCGGGCAGACGAGCGCGTTGCCCGCCGCAAGGAGCGCGAAGTCACCCGCAAGAGCGCGGTGCGCAAATTGCGCCTGCCCGGCAAACTGTCCGACTGCTCGCAGAACGCGGCAGCCGGCGCCGAACTCTTCATCGTCGAGGGCGATTCGGCTGGCGGATCAGCCAAGCAGGCGCGCAATCGCGCCAATCAGGCGATCCTGCCCCTGCGTGGCAAGATCCTCAACGTCGCCTCCGCCGGTCGCGACAAGCTGACCGCCAACCAGCAGATCGCCGACCTGATCCAGGCGCTCGGCTGCGGTACCCGCACCAAGTACCGCGAGGATGACCTGCGCTATGAGCGCATCATCATCATGACCGACGCCGACGTCGACGGCGCCCATATCGCTTCGCTGCTGATCACGTTCTTCTATTCGGAGATGCCGGAGCTTATCAAGAACGGGCACCTGTTCCTGGCGGTGCCGCCACTCTACAAGATCACGCAAGGGGCCAAATCGTTCTATGCGCGCGACGACGCCCACCGGGCCGAAATCACCGCCCGCGAGTTCAACGGAAAAGGCAAGATAGAGGTCAGCCGTTTCAAAGGCTTGGGGGAAATGCTTCCCAAGCAGCTCAAGGAAACGACGATGGACCCGGCTGTGCGCACCCTGCTGCGCGTCGATATCGCCGATGTCGATATCGGCGCCACGGCGCGCACGGTCGACGACCTGATGGGCACCAAGCCGGAAGCCCGCTTCCGCTTCATCCAGGAAAACGCCGCGTTTGCGCGAGACCTGGATATCTAGAGCAATTCCAGCGAAAGTGGGCACCGGTTTCGCGTCCGGAATTGCGGCAGAGCAGATGATTCAAGCAGCAGCGAGATGCCGGGCGTGCGCCCGCGCATTGGCGCGCATCGCATCCAGATGGATGGTGCGCAGGACCGACATCAGATCGTCGTTGGCGGCATCCCGGACGCGGTTTGGAACCGTGCCTTCCAACCGCTCCATGATCAGGCGGGTCACTTCCTGCGGCCCGGCATCGAGCCGCCCGACCGCAACCTTGCGCCACAATTCGACAGCGACGAGGAATACCGGATGGGTGGCTTCCGCAAACCCTGCGGCGGTCAGCAAGGCCTGCAATTGCGTGCGCCGTTCGTTGACGAGGATTGCCGTGACCCGTTCAGGCGCAACACCGCCCTGCTCGGCCAGAACACCGGCCAGGAAGTCGATTTGCCCGAAGCAGGCTGCACGCACCATCAGAAGCGTCGTCAGATCGCCCGTTTCGCGCATCGCGCTGGCGACGGCACCGGTTTCTTCAGGACCTGCCTCATGCATCAGGCCGTGCAAGCTCCGCTGTCGGGCATCGTGCAGAAGATGGCCTGCATGGTCCGCGCCGAGCAAGCCGCCGACCAGCGGGCTCGCCGCCAGGGCATCACCCGCCGCGCGCAACAACTTGTAGCGCAGCGTTGCCGGCAGATCCTTGCGGTCGAGAAGTGCGCCGCGGACCTCGCCATGGCTGCCGTGGCGCGATGCCAGCAAGGTCAGGCACTGGATGCAAAGCCGCGCATTGGCGTTTTGCAGGAGAACGACGCAAGCACCCGCTGCACCGAAGCGCGACAGCGCCAGCGCAAGATGGTTGGAAACTTCAGGACGGCGGGCAACAAGGCTCTGCAGGGCATCGCCCGCGCTGCGCACCCGCTCGATCAGATCGCGATCGGAAACGACCGGCGAACGCGCAATCACCAATGCTGCAATCTCAGGCTGGTCATGGACGAGGCCGGTGACGACCTGCAGCGGCGCATGCGGGCTGGACGCCAGCGCCTCGGCAAGCGCAAACCGCACCTTGGGTGAAGGGTCATCCAGCAAAAGCGTCAGCGCCGCTTCAGCGCCTGCCCGCTCCTCGAAGTCCAGCTCGGACAGCAGGTAGGCGCGCGCCAGCGCCGAAGCGGCAGCAGCGCGGCTGGCAACGTTTGCATGGTCTTTCCAGGTCAGGAAGTATTTGACGAGCAAGGCTTTTCACCGCTTTGAGGACTGCGGCAAGCCTACCAGCCAAAAGGTTTACGATTGGTTCACCATGTTTGTTTGCAAACCGGAAACCACCTGTGGCCGGTTGAGGGCAAACACGTCGCCAAGCACGCCGTAATCAAAATAACCCATGCGCATCAGAGGGTTGGCAGCACGCGTATCGAACAGTCCGTCGCTCAGGAACTGCTCGTCGATGTGAACACCGACGACTTCTCCGAATACCACATGGCTTCCGCTCGGTTTGCCGTCGCGGGTGAGTGGCTCGGTGATTCCGGTCACCACGCATTCAAGCGTCGCCGGCGCCTCGGCAACCCGTGGCGCTGCGATCTCGCGGCATGGCGCGGCGGTCAGCCCCGCGAGCGCAAATTCCGATACGCCGCGCGCCACCGGTGCTGACGTGGCATTCATCGGATCGGCCAGTGCGCGCGACACGAAGTTGCAGGCAAATTCACCGCTCTCGCGCGCAAAGGCCACGCTGTCCTTTTCGCCGCCGGACGAAAACATCACGATCGGCGGGCGGCCGCAAACCGCATTGAAAAACGAATAGGGTGCGAGATTGACGCGGCCATCGCGCGCGCGCGTCGAAATCCAGCCGATCGGACGCGGTGCGACGATTGCCTTGAACGGATCATGGGCAAGGCCATGACCGTCCTCCGGCCGATAGAAATAGGTCACGCCTTTACCCCTTCGCCGCCATCATGAAACGTGGTCAGCGCATCGATATCCGGCCGCGGGCGTTCCGCAACGGTTGTCTGGGTGTGGCCGATGTGAATGATCCCGGCGATGCGTTCTTCCGGGCGAAGGCCGAGAATGGCGCGCCCCGCTTCATGGTCGCAAAACCAGCCGGTGACCCAGTTGGCGGCAAAGCCGTGCGCCAGCGACGCCTGCAGCAGTTGCAGGGCAACACTGCCGGAGCAGAGGAACTGCTCCCATTCGGGAATGCGCTCATGGGGTTTGTGAACGAACACCACGGCCACTGCGACCGGCGCCCGCAGCAGGCGCTCGCGCTCCTTGTCGAGTTCGGCTTCGCTCATCGGACCATTGATGGTTTGCGCCAAAGCAGCAAGGCGCTCGCCGATCGCTGTGCCCGCCTCTTTGCGATAAACAATGAACCGGAAGGGTTCGAGCCGTCCGTGATCAGGCACCCGGGATCCCAGCCGAAGCAGATCCTTCAGTTGGGTTTCGTCCGGTCCGGGCCCGGAGACCTGCGTCAGCGGCGTTGACCGGCGCGAAGCAAGGAATGTGATAACGGCACTGTCGTGGCCGGGAAGAAAAGCGTCAGTCATCGGAAAAATCCTGAAATCCGTAGGCTTGCCATGCGCCTGATATGTGTCAGCGGCCTTGAAATTGCCACCGGTTTCGTCTTTCAACGTTCCATGCTCTCGTCATCGAAATCGGCAATATCCGTTATCCGCCACAACAACCGCTTCGGGCGGCGATCGCTGCTGACATGCTTCGCGTTGATCGCCCTGATCATGCCTGCCACGGCGCAGGACTTGAACGGCCTTGAAAACCTGCAACTGCCCGGCATCACCAACTACGCGCCAGCCGAGCGCGTCGCGCCTTTGATCGGTGTCGTGTCCGGCGAGTTGCTGCTGGAAGCCCGGCTGACACCTGACAGCGCAGCTGTCCCCGACGGACTGGTCTGGCGGGTTTTCGGCACCGAGACCCAACCGGATGGCAAGCTGCCCCTGATTGCCACCGCCAATGGCGGCCCGGCACGCTTTGAGCTGGAGCCGGGTTCCTACCTTGTCCATGCCGCCTTCGGGCGTGCCGGGGCCAGCGCCCGGATCAGTCTCAGCACGGAAAGCAGGCGCGAAGTTCTGGTCATGAATGCCGGCGGTCTCAAGCTCGAATGCATGTTGCCCGATGGCAGCCCCGTGCGCCGTTCGCTGCTGTCGTTCGACATCTACGAGGACAGCGACGGCGAAGAGCGCGCCCTGATCTTGCCGGATGTGCCGCCGGGCGCCGTCGTGCGCCTTCACGCGGGAACCTATCACGTCGTCTCCAAATACGGTGACGTCAATGCCCGCATCCGCGCGGATCTGCGCGTGGAAGCCGGCAAGATCACGGAAGCTGCCATCGAGCACCGCGCAGCCCGCGTCACGCTCAATCTGGTACGCACGGCATCAGGCTTTCCGCTGGCTGATACGGCCTGGACGGTCATCGGTGCATCGGGTGAAGTGCTGGTCGAACATGTCGGCGCCATCCCGACGATGATCCTCGCCAGCGGCGAATACACCGCTGTCGCCAAACACCGTGGTCAGATCTTTCAGCAGGAATTTGCCGTGGATGCCGGCCGCGACGTCACGATCCGCGTCATGGCGGAAAACGCCGGATAATAGGGCTTCAGGCGCAGGGAAGGACGTCCATTTCCCTGGTCGCCGCCTTGGCCTTGCCCTTCGGGTCCAGCCGGAAAACCGAGTCGTGCAGATGCTGCAGCAGTTCCTTGCGGTCGGTGATCGACGCCAAGGTACTCCACGGGATCACATCGCCGATGCTGGCCTTGATCTGCTTGCCGTACAGCCGCTGGAACTCGCGGATCAGCAGGGATGTCCGCAGCGTCAGCGAAAATTGGCTGACGAGGTGGAACACGCGACCGTTCTGGCCCTCGAAATAAACCGGAATGACCGACGCCTGTGCCGATTGAACCAGCCGCGCGACGAACATCTTCCACGGCAGGTCCTGGGCAGCGCCCAAACCCTTGGGCGCTGTGGCAACGCCGCCGGACGGGAAGATGATGATCGTGACGCCATCCTTCAGGAGCTTCACCGCTTCCTGACGGGTCTTCAAGTTCATCGCCAAGGCTTCCTTTGTTTCCTCAAAGGAGATCGGCAGGGAATAAGGCCGGATTTCCGGCACTTTCAACAGGTCGTTGTTGATGATGACCCGGAACGGTCGGCCGAGCTTTTCGGCAAGCGACATGAACGCGATGCCGTCGCCGATGCCGTAAGGATGATTGGCAATCATCACCAGCGGGGTTTCAGGAAGCTCTTTCGGCGGCCACCGGTCGCCGGCGTCAAAGCGGACTTCAATGAGATTGAGCATCTCGGTGAAAACGTCATCGCGCTTGCCGAAAATCTCGTCGCGCCAGAATTCATAGCTGTCGGCCAGCTTTTCGCGGCCCGACATGTTCTCGACAACGCGGATCAGCCATCGTCTGATCGGCGGATCAGTCGGGCGGGCATACGACAACTCTGAAAAGCGGACCTGACGTGTCATGGACGACCTTAGCCTCGGGCGATCACACCTGATTGACAACTGTATCAGTTGTGTGACGTCCCGTCTCTAAGCACCAGGCAAAGACACGCGTCAATCTTTCCTCGTCACGCATCTTGAACGCACCCCCCCTCAACCACGGGCACGGCGCACATCCGGAGGCGTCGCTTCATCCACCAGAAGGGCGATGATCTCGTCAAAGCCGTGGATTTTCTGATCGGGCGAACCGAGGCGCCGCGCTGAAATCGTGCGCTCTTCCGCTTCGCGTTTGCCGCACACCAGAATGACCGGCACTTTTTGCAGCGAGTGCTCGCGCACCTTGTAGTTGATCTTCTCGTTGCGGACGTCGGTTTCGACCTTCAGGCCGGCCTTGCGCAGCGCTGCAGACAATTCCTGTGCATAGTCGTCGGCCTCCGAGGTGATGGTCGCAACGACCACCTGCAGCGGCGCGAACCACAGCGGCATGTGCCCGGCATGGCTCTCGATCAGGATGCCGAGGAACCGTTCCAGCGAGCCGCAGATCGCCCGGTGCAGCATCACCGGCTGGCGCTTGTCCGACTTGTCGTCGATGTAGAAGGCGCCGAACCGCTCCGGCAGGTTGAAATCGACCTGCGTCGTGCCGCACTGCCAATCGCGCCCGATCGCATCGCGCAGCGTGTATTCGAATTTCGGACCGTAGAACGTGCCCTCGCCCTCGTTGATGCCGACCTTGATGCGCCCACCCGATTCGCGCTCCATCTTGGAAAGAACCCGCTTGAGGATCTCCTCGGCATGGTCCCACATTGCATCGGTGCCGACACGCTTTTCGGGACGGGTGGCAAGTTTCACCACGACGTCTTCAAAGCCGAAATCCTGGTAAACGCTCATCATCAGATCGTTGATCTTGAGGATTTCCGCTTCAAGCTGCTCTTCCGTGCAGAAGATGTGCGCATCATCCTGCGTGAACGCGCGAACCCGCATCAGCCCGTGCAGGGCGCCCGACGCCTCATAGCGATGCACATTGCCGAATTCGGCCATGCGGATCGGCAGGTCGCGATAGCTCTTCAGCCCATGCTTGAAGATCTGCACATGGCCGGGGCAGTTCATCGGCTTCAGCGCAAAGATGCGCTGGTCGGCGTTTTCATCCTTTTCGTGGGTGAACGCATAGGCCGATTTCACCGCGAACATGTTCTCCTGGTACCAGCCCCAATGGCCGGAGGTCTCCCACAAGCTCTTGTCGAGGATCTGCGGCGCATTGACCTCTTCATAGTCATCTTCGAGACGGCGGCGCATGTAGGCGACAAGGTTCTGGAACATCCGCCAGCCCTTGGAATGCCAGAAAACAACGCCCGGCCCTTCTTCCTGGAAATGGAACAGGTCCATCTCGCGGCCGAGTTTGCGATGGTCGCGCTTTTCGGCTTCCTCAATCATCGTGAGGTAAGCGTCGAGTTCATCCTGCGTACGCCAGGCGGTTGCGTAGATGCGCGTCAGCATCGCGTTGTTGCTGTCGCCGCGCCAATAGGCGCCCGCCACCTTGGTCAGCTTGAAGGCCGTGCCGATCTGGCCGGTCGAGGCCATGTGCGGTCCGCGGCAGAGGTCGAACCAGTCGCCCTGCGCATAGATCTTCAGATCCTCGCCTTCCGGAATCGCATCGACCAGTTCCACCTTGTAGTGCTCGCCCTTGTCGGCAAACACCTGCTTGGCCTTGTCGCGCGACCAGACCTGCTTGGTGAAAGGCGCGTTGCGCGCAATGATCTCGCGCATCTTCTTTTCGATCACCGGCAGATCGTCCGGCGTGAAAGGCTCGTTGCGGGCAAAGTCGTAGAAGAACCCGTTTTCGATCACCGGTCCGATGGTCACCTGCGTCCCCGGCCAGATTTCCTGCACGGCCTCGGCCATCACATGCGCCGCGTCGTGGCGGATCAGTTCCAGCGCCCGGTCATCCTCGCGCGTGACGATCTCGATGCGGCCGGTCGAAACCGGGTCGGAGAGATCGCAGAGTGCGCCATCGAGCGCAATCGCGACTGCCTTCTTGGCCAGCGACTTGGAGATTGATTCCGCGACATCGCGGCCGGTCGTGCCCGCCTCGAACTGGCGGACGGAACCATCTGGAAATGTGAGGGAAACGGGTTCGTGCATCGGCTTTCTCCTGTCCAGTCCCGCCTACAAGCGCGGGTGGTTGCGTGCGCGCCAGATAGCCGGAAACCGACAAGATGGGAAGGCCCGGCTGTGCCGGTCGCCCCCCCCTTTTCCCGCTACTGGTACACTTCGCCATCGGCCTCGAACGAGAAGATGCGCATCTGCGGCGCGACAGCCGGGTCGACGTTCAGGTAGAAGATGACCGTGCGCAACTGTCCGAAATTGGTGAAGGTGGCGCGCACCGGATAGCTGCCCCGCAGCGGCGGTTGGTCCGGGTCAAGCTCAACGGTGATGTCATCGCCAAGGTCAGCGTCCTGCCCGCCGATGATCGGGTCTGCGCCGAGAGTGCCGGGGTCGATCGACGCGATCAGTCCGGATGCAAAGTATTTGGCAGCCTCTGGCATCTGCAGCGGGCTTGGCGCCGGGCTTTGCCATGATGCTTTCAGCGCCGTCATCAGTTCGCTCACAAGCGCCAGCGCCGCATCCATCTGCGGATCGTCCGATACCTGTTCGACCGGTGCGCCGTCTTCCGCCAGATACCGTTGCGATACCCAGCCGGTGAGCCCCGTCTGTTCATGCACGATCTGGCACCAGGCGGAAGGCGCCTTGGCGCGCTGTTCGGGCGTCATCTTTTCAAACTCGGCAAAGGACAGCCCGCCCTCGCAGCCGAGGTTCTTGACCGCCCGCGCATTGGCCGGAAGGCCGCCAACCTTTTCGAACTTCGGTCCCGGCCCGGTGCGGACATTCAGGACATCGTTTGCCGAGACGCCATCGACGCGCCAGAAATCCGGGCCGTCCGCCTCGGCAAAGGCAGGCGCTGCAAAAACCGACATCGACAACGTGGCAAAAAGCACTGGCAGGCGCATGAATTCCCCCTTGCGAAAAGCCCGGTCATCATAGCCGGATGCGGCGCGGCGTCATGTGCCGATTTGCACATGACGGAGGTGATCTGATGACCGTAAGGGAGATGGTGCGGTCGAGAAGACTCGAACTTCCACGGGTTGCCCCACAGCGACCTCAACGCTGCGCGTCTACCAATTCCGCCACGACCGCACATGTCTGGTAGGCCGGCTGACCGGCTCGCGGTGGTTAGCAAATGCGATTCCAAACCACAAGGGCCGCGCCAGCCTTTTTGCGAAGGTGGCAAAGACCATGTGGCGCTTGGTGGCGCTTGCGAAAATCCCGTTTGCGCGCCATCTGGCAGACATGGATGAAACCGCGATGACAGCACCGCAGGGCAAGACACGATCGGCAATCGCAGCGCGCAGCTCGTTCTGGCCGACCGACGGACGCGATTGCCCCGTTGTATGGCAGGTCGCGCCGGGCCTGACCGACTATGCGACCGCCGTCGCCTTCATGGAGGCCCGCGCCGAGGCGATCCGCGCAGGCACCGCTCCGGAGCTGGTCTGGCTTGTCGAGCACCCGCCCCTTTTTACCGCCGGCACATCGGCCGATCCGGCCGATCTGGTCGCGCCGGACGCCTTCCCGGTGCATGCAACCGGTCGCGGCGGGCAATACACCTATCACGGGCCCGGCCAACGGGTTGGCTACGTGATGCTGGATCTGAAGCGCCGCAGGCAGGATGTGCGCGCCTTCGTGGCCGCGCTGGAAGACTGGATCATATCGGCGCTGGCAAGCTTCAATGTCACCGGCGAACGGCGCGAGGACCGCGTCGGCGTCTGGGTCGTGCGCCCGGACCGCCCGCCTCTGCCGAATGGCGCGCCAGCCGAAGACAAGATCGCCGCCATCGGCATCCGCCTGCGCAAATGGGTGTCGTTTCACGGCATCTCGATCAATGTGGAGCCGGATCTGGCCCACTATGCCGGGATCGTGCCCTGCGGCATCGCCGAGCACGGCGTCACCAGCCTTGTCGATCTCGGCCTGCCGGTGACGATGGATGATTGCGACGTCGCTTTGAAGACTGCCTTCGCCGAGGTGTTCGGGCCTGTTTCCTGAACCTTTACGCCATCACGCGCAGCGACGTGACCAGGCCTGCCGCGTGGATCGCAAACACCGCTGCAAAGGCGCCGGCCAGGGCAACGCGTTCGCACCCGTTCATGGGTGTAAGCGGCCGCTTCGGTTTGACGCCAGTGCCTGCGGTCATCACGCTCAGCATCGCAAAGACCGTCCCGCCGATCACCATGACCGGCGCTGAAATCCCCGCCGCGATCCCCGCCATGATGAAGCCGAACAGGATCGCCGACGCGGCGACCGATTCGCCTGCCCGTGTCTGCATGATCTGCCGCACGACCTGCCCGCCGTCGAACTTCCAGACCGGCACGAGATTGCCAAGGTTGAAGGTCGCGGCGATGAGCAGCGCGACAACCAGCCCGGCACGGCGCGCAGGGTTGTCGTCAAACGCGCCAACGGAAAATGCCAGTGTCAGCAGCGCCACCGGAAAGGCCGAAAAGCCGGCCCCCATCAGCGCCGAAAAGCCCACCTCGAACTTGCGGTCATAGGGCCGTCCGCCCATCGCCATGCCGCCGAGGATCGGGATGAAGATCATCCGCGCACCCTTGTGGCCCATCGCCCGGAAGGCCAGCACATGGCCATATTCATGCAGCGCGACGACAGCGGTCAGGGTAGCCGAGAGGAATAGCCCCTGCACATTCAGCCCGAAGATCGGCCACAGCATCAGCGCGGACAGAACCGCCATGCCGAACTGGGTGATCGGCTTTTCAAACAGGCCGCCCTTCTTGAAGGTGCCGGTCTTCAGCCAGATCGCCAGTTTGGTCGCAACACGGCGCGTGGCAAAATACCGGTAGATCAGGAACGCCATGCCGCGATAGCGGTCGGTTTCGCTGATCGTCACACCGGTCGCGCGTTCGCCATCGCCGTCGATCAAAACGGTCATCTGGTGGTCGCGCCAGAACGACTGGTCGAGCGAGGTGTCGGAGGTGAAGCGCAACGTGAAGCGTTCGCCTTCGACACAATCCTCGATGACGAAGTCGCGCTCGATCGGCTTGCCGTCACGTCCCGTGTGCGATGTCACCATGTGCCCATGCAGCGGATCGTCGGCAAACGCCGTCACCGAGGTGATCGCCTCGTTCCAGCCGGCATCCCGGCCAAACGGGTACATCGCCTGCCAGACCGCATCACGGGTCGCATCGACGGGCGTGCGCAGCCTCACCGTGCGCACCCCGATGGGTGCGCCCATGACGAGCCACATGAGAAGCAGAACCGCGCCGAGCGCAAATGCAGTGGCCAAGATTGATCAAGTCCCCGGTTCCAGGACCTCGGACACTGGCAGAACCGCCTTGCGATCCCGTTGCCGCACGCGGTTAGCAAAATCGAAACGGCGTCACTCGAACTCGAGGATCACCGCATCGACCGCAAGGCTGTCGCCAACCCTGGCATGAACGGCGCTGACCACGCCGTCGCGCTCCGCCCGCAGCACATTCTCCATCTTCATGGCCTCGACGATCGCCAGCGTCTGCCCCGCGCTGACGGTTTCGCCCTGCGCAACATTCAAAGCCACGATCAGTCCCGGCATCGGGCAAAGCAGCAGTTTGGAGGTGTCGGCAACCAGCCGCTCAGGCATCAGGCGCTCCAGCGCGGCGGTTGCAGGCCGCATGACCAGCGCCTCCTGGGAAAACCCGCGCCAGTCGACCCGCATCGCATCGCCGCGCGGCCGCAACTGCGCAACGACGGGCCTGCCGGCAACGCTGCCGGTCCAGACCGGCTCGCCCGGCTTCCAGGTGGTGGAAACCGCCAGCCGGCGTCCTTCGCCGACGATCAGGTCGAACGATCCTGGCGCATCGGCCGTCATCCCGTCGATGGAAAGATCCAGCGACGTGCCCGCGATTTTCACGGTCCATTGCGGCGCCAGATGGCCGGAATGCGGCTTCAGCCGCCCGCCATGCCGGTCCAGCCGTGCGCGCCGCACCAGTTCTGCCGAGAGCGCAACCGCCGCCATGACGGCGCGCGAAGCGGCATCCGGATCGGCAGGCCGGAAACCGTCCGGGTATTCTTCGGCAATGAAATTGGTCGTCAGGCGCCCCTCGCGCCACCGCGGATGCGCCATAAGCGAAGCCAGGAACGGGATATTGTGGCCGATGCCGTCGATGACAAACGCATCCAGCGCATCGCGCATCGCATCGATCGCCGCACCACGCTCGGGCGCCCAGGTACACAGCTTGGCGATCATCGGATCGTAGAACATCGAAATGTCCGAACCGGCCTCGACGCCGGTATCATTGCGCAGCACAAGGTCCGGCGTGACGATTTCCGCCGGTGGCTGGTAGCGGGTCAGCCGTCCGATCGACGGCAGGAAGCCGCGCACCGGGTCTTCCGCATAGACCCGGCTCTCGATCGCCCAGCCATTGAGTTGCACATCGGCCTGCGTGAACGCCAGTTCTTCGCCCGCCGCCACGCGGATCATCTGCTCGACAAGATCGACGCCGGTGATCAGTTCGGTGACCGGATGCTCCACCTGCAGGCGCGTGTTCATCTCCAGAAAGAAGAAGTTGCGATCCTTGTCGACGATGAACTCGACCGTCCCCGCGCTCTGGTAGTCGACGGCCTTGGCTAGCGCGACCGACTGCTCGCCCATGGCAGCGCGCGTCTGCGCGTCCAGAAAGGGCGAAGGCGCCTCCTCGACAACCTTCTGGTTGCGCCGCTGGATCGAGCATTCGCGCTCGCCAAGATAGAGGCAGTTGCCATGGCCGTCGGCGAGCACCTGGATTTCGATATGGCGCGGTTGCTCGATGAACTTCTCGATGAATATCCGGTCATCGCCGAACGAGGATGCAGCCTCCGAGCGCGAACGCGCAAAACCGTCGCGCGCTTCCGCCTCGTTCCAGGCGATGCGCATGCCCTTGCCGCCACCACCGGCAGAAGCCTTGATCATCACGGGAAAGCCGACCTTGGCAGCGATCCGCGCCGCCTCATCAGCATCAGCGATCAGGCCCATGTGACCGGGCACGGTCGAGACACCGGCTGCGGCAGCAAGCTTCTTTGAGGTGATCTTGTCGCCCATCGCCTCGATGGCGCGGGTCTTCGGGCCGATGAAGGTGATGCCTTCGGCTTCCAGCGCGGCGCAGAAAGAGGCGCGCTCCGACAGAAAGCCGTAGCCCGGATGGACCGCCTGCGCCCCGGTCATCTTGGCTGCGGCAATGATCTTTTCAGCAACCAGATAGCTTTCGCTGGCCGCATTGGGCCCGATATGGACCGCCTCGTCGGCCATGCGCACATGCATGGCGCGCGCATCGGCGTCGGAATGTACAGCCACGGTCGCAATGCCCATGCGCCGCGCCGTCTTGATGATGCGGCAGGCGATTTCGCCGCGATTGGCAATCAGGATCTTGTCGAACATGCCGTCCACCCGCGCCTTGGCGCGCCCCCACCATCTTGAGACCTCAAGGCCTTGATATCGCAAAGCGGCCAACCGGCAATCGTTCGTTGGTCGCAAACGATGTCAGTCGGAGCGTTGCTCGCGCCAGAACACGAACAATCCGGAGCCGACGATGATCGCAATCCCCAGCCATTTCGACGGCGTCGGAAAATCCCCGAAGATCAGCAGGCCGAGACCCGCCGCCGAGACGATCTCCAGATACTGGAACGGTGCGATCAGCGAGGCCGGAACGAGCCGAATGGCATGGACCACCAGATAGTGACCGATGACACCGATCATGCCCATGGCGAAAACCATCAGCCATATCTGGCCGCTGGCGGGAAACGCGACCTGAAGATCGCCAATTCCGGTGACTTCCCCGAAGACGAGCGCCAAGGCACAGACCGCCATGCCGCCAAGGCCGGCGACGTATTGCATCACCATCACGCCGTCGCTGCGCCCGGCAATGCGGTTGAGCACCAGATAGACCGCAAACAGCAGCGCCGTCAGCAGCGGCAAGAGCGAGACGGGTCCGAACACTTCGTAACTCGGCTGGATGACAAGGACCGCGCCGCAAAAGCCGACGACGATCGCCGCCCAGCGCCGCCAGCCGAACTGTTCCTTCAGCACCAGCCACGACAGCAACGTCAGGAGCAGCGGCTCGACGAAGAAGACCGCAATCGCATCGGCAAGCGGCATGTATTTGACGGCAATGAAGAAGAACAGGCTTGCAAGGCCAAGCAGCGTGCCGCGCAGGAAGTTCATCGAAAAATGCCGGGCGCCGAGCGCCGCAATTCCGCCGGTCACCAGCAGCGCCAGAAAGCTGACGCCCGCCTGTATTGCAAAGCGCATGAAAGTGAGTTGTCCCGGCGACATCGCCCCGCTCTCGGCGACCAGTTTGGCGAGTGCATCCATGCCGGGCAGTATGAGGGTGCCGATCATGGCAAGGCCCATCCCGCGCGACAATTGCGCGGGGTCGGCCGACGGGATCATGCGGGCAACCTTGTCAAACACGCGCTGATCCTTGTCAGCGCCCGTCAGGCCCTGCAAGCTCCATTTGCGGCGCGTTTGTGTCGGTCAGGCGACCTTGTCGAGAAGCGGCTGCAGCGCCGGGTCGAGGCGAGAGGCTTCAGCCTTCAGAAAGCCGATCAGTTTTCGCTCGTTGTCATGCAGGACACCGTCGCGGCCGATATGCTCGACCAGCCAGGCGGCTTCATCAAGATCGACTGCTTCAGCGACCGCCGATGCCGCATCGAACGCGCGGTTGGCTTCGCCATAGGCCGCCTCGATGCCATCGGACTGGAGCAGCTTGTCGGCATAACCCTTCAGGCCGCCCGAGAACACGCGCGAGAAGAACGAGCCGACATTGACAGAGGTATCCTCCAGCCATTCCTCGCGGCGAAGCGCTTCTTCACGCAAGACCGGCACGTGGCGGGTCGCCGCGAGCAGCGAAAAGCCGATCGCCTTGACGAACAGGTCCGACCAGGCCGGATCATTGACCGCTTCCAGCGTGTGATCATTGATGTCGAAAAGAACCTGTGCCTCTTCGCGCGACACGCCGCCGTGGCCATCACCACCGAAGGCATAGAGGATGCGGCGCATCAGCGCCACGTCGTCCGCCGTGACGATACCGGCACGCGCCATGCGGCCCTTCGCCAACGGACCATCGCCATGCATCACCACATGGGCAACCTGCTGCAGCGCATAGGCCGACAGCGAAGCCGGCATCGACGTTGCCTTTTCCATCACCTTGATCAGCAGTTCGAGCTCGGTGCGGCTGTCGACCTTGCCATCGCGCGAGATCGCCCGCATCAGCCAGGCCGCATTGTCTTCCGACACATAGCCGGACGGCGCTTCCTGCATGACGAGATAGTCGCACAGTGCTTCGATGAAGAACTCGTCCCAGGACGGGTCGCGGTCGCGGCACGAGGCGTCGAGCGCAAACAGCGCCTCAGCCTCGGAACGCGCCACCACCCCATCGCCAAAGACGTCGCGGCGAAGGCGCAGCACATCGTCTGCGGTCACCCGGTTGCGGGAAACCATTTCGGCCAACGGACCGCTCAAAACCAGTTCACCCATCGCAAATTCTCCCAAGATCCCGCTTGAAACAGCCGGCACACCCACACTCTTGTCCTCCGTCATACAGGAGCGGGCTTGCAATTGGCCTAAAGGCGTTGGTTAAGCAGGACTTGAGACCACGATGTCATCCGCCACGCAACAAGATGAGACCGGCCATGCCAGACACGCTCGCTGAAACCTATAACCGGGCACGGGAACTGCAGGCCGAGGGGCGGATGGATGAAGCGCTGATCCTGTTCCGCCGATGCCTCGAGATCGACCCGACCGACCAAGCCGGCATTGCCATGCGCTTGGCTTCGCTCGGCCTTGGCCCGACACCGGACAAGGCGGCTGATGCCTATGTCGCGACGTTGTTCGACCAGCATGCCGACGATTTTGACGACATCCTGACCGGTGACCTTGGCTATGCGGTGCCGATGCAGGTCGCCGAGTGGCTGGAGGAAAACCAACCCGGTCCCTACAAGCGCCTCGTCGATCTCGGCTGCGGCACCGGCCTGTCCGGCATGATGCTGATCGAAATGGTGGAACACGCAACCGGCGTCGATATCTCCGAGGCCATGATCGAAAAATCCGACGAGCGCGCCGCCTATGATGTGCTCTACGTCAACGAAGCGGTCCACTTTCTGGAGGAATGGGCAAAGAGCGACGATCCCGAGCACCTGCCGTTCGACCTCATCGTCCTGACTGACGTGCTTCCCTATGTCGGCGCGCTGGAGACGTTGTTCGACGGCATCGGCGCCAATGCGGCGCCCGGCGCCCGCCTTGCCTTTTCATCCGAAGCGCTGCCGCAACTCGAGGACAATGGCGGCTCGTGGTCGATCACGACAAAGCGCCGGTTTGCCCACAGCGAAACCTACCTGCACGAAATGTGCGCGCGGGCGGGTTTTGCAACGATCGAACTCAGCGAACCGATCGTCGTGCGCATGGACGAGAACGAGCCGATCCCTGGCTGGCTGATTGTTGCCTCACGCGCCTGACGCCAAGGTTCCGGCCAGCATTTCGCGTTTACGGCCGTGGCCGGCGACCTTTGCGACGCTGAACCCCGCTGCGGCCAGATTGCGCCGCACCCAGCCTGCCGCGGTGTAGGTCGCAAAGGTCCCGCCCGCTGCGGTATGGGCAGCGACCGCCGCCATCAGGTCGGCTGACCACATGTCGGGATTGCGCGCCGGGGCAAAGCCGTCGAGATACCAGGCATCTGCCGCGCTATCCCAAGCCTCGACACCGCTCAGCGCCGGCCCGATCCGGATTTCGACCGTCGTCTGCGGGTCGAGCCTGATCCTGACAACGCCCTCTGGCGCATCCGGCCAATCGGCCAAAAACGCCTCACAAAGCGGCATGAGTTCCGGCCAGCGGGAAATCGCCAGGCGAATGTCGCCAGCGCGCATCGGATAGGCCTCGAAGGACACGAATGTCAGCTGCTGGCTGTCACGCCGCACGTTGATCCATTGACGCCAGGTCTCGAAAAGATTGAGCCCTGTGCCAAATCCCAGTTCGCCGATGACGAAGGAGGATGCATGTGCCCAGCGCGCCGGCAGCCCGTTATAGCCGAGAAACACATGGGCGGTCTCCGAGCGGCCATCTTCGCGGGCGTAAAAGTGATCGCCAAAGCGCGGCGAAAACGGCATATCGCCATCGATCCACTCCAAGGTTTCGCCCGTGTCCGCCATCGCTTCACCCGCCGTTCATGAAAACACCGCCGACCTCACCGTCATCGGCGGCGGCGTAGTCGGCCTGTGGACCGCGCTTGTTGCCGCACGGCGCGGCCTGTCCGTCCACCTCGTTGAAAAGCGCACAATCGGCGCAGGCGCAAGCGGCGGCATGCTGGGCGCGCTGATGCCGCACCAACCGAACGCATGGTCCGGCAAAAAGGGATTCCAGCTCAAGGGTTTGCTGACACTGCCCGAATCTCTTCAGGAACTTGAAGCCGAGACCGGCCTTTCCTGCGGCTACGCCCGCACAGGCCGGCTGATGCCGATCCGCCACGCCGAAAAGCGTCGCCAGTCGCAGGACTGGGCCGATGGCGCGCAGGGCAACTGGCCCGCCGGAATGGGCGGAACCATCATCGATGGCGACCCGGCGCCCGGTTGGCTCGACCCGGCAACCGGCCCCAGCGGCTTCCAGCATGATCTGATCTCCGCGCGCATCGATCCGCGCCGGCTGATGGCCGCGCTCGAAGCGCGCCTTCGCGCGGACCCGCAGGTGATGATCATCGAGGGCGAGACCATCACCGCTCTGCCGGAGGGTCCATGCGTGATCGCCGCCGGCATCGGCAGCTCTGCGCTGATCGATCCTGCAAATCCTGCCCGCATCGGCACCGGCGTCAAGGGTCAGGGTGCGCGGCTGCAACCGGCTCGTCCGGTCGATCCGGGCTTACCGCTGATCTATGCCGACGGCATCTACATCATCGCCCATGGCGACGGCATGATCGCTGTCGGCTCGACCACCGAGACGACGTTCGACGATCCGGCATCCACCGACCACCAGCTTGACGACGTCATAGCCAGCGCACGCTCCATCTGCCCGGCGCTGGAGGGTGCAACCGTCATCGAGCGTTGGGCAGGCCTTCGCCCGCGTGCCGGCAAGCCCGATCCGCTGCTCGGCCCCCTGCCCGGCCACAGGCACGCCATCATCGCCACCGGCGGCTTCAAGATCACCTTCGGCATCGCCCATGTGATGGCCGATGCGGCGGTGGCATTCGCGATGGGCGGGACGCCGGACGTGCCGGAGCCGTTCCTGCCGGAGAACAGGCTCAGATAGCCTCAGTTCGGCCAGAGCGCCGTGCCGGGGTGAAACTGCGACCAGGCAAACCAGAACGCCTCGTGGCTCCCGAGATCGGACCCGTCTGCCCCGACGGCGCGGATGCCCCCGGCTTCCAGAAGAAGCCGCACATCATCGAACGCCACAGCCTCGCCCTTTGTCAGGGCGACAAGCGCGGCGCTGCGCTGGAACGCGACCGGCGTGCCGGACGCCGTCATCACACCGAGTACATCCTCGTGGACCGGCAGTCGCGGATCGACATCGCCAACCGGAAAGATCGGTCCTTCCGCGTCGCGGCCGTTGCGGAAATCGAAATCACGGCCGAGCGCCAGCCGTTCGGTCAGGACGGTTGTCTGCGGATGCGCCTTTTTCCATTCGCCCCATGTGGTGGTGATGACGCTGGCCTGTTTCAGTTTGATGCCTTTTTCTGCGAGCGGTCCGGTGACCGCCTTGCCAAGGAACGTGTCGAACACCGAATAGGTCTCGACATCATACATCACCTTGTTCGACCGGATCAGCAGGCCGGATGTCCGCAACACCGGACGCTTCACGCCCTCCGGCATGCCATCGGTGAAATAGGCCTGGGCCGAGCCGCACAGCGTGCAATAGGGAATGCCGAGATCGCGGCCGCCAAGCGTGTCGTTGACCATCTCGCGCACTTCCATGATGCGGCGCGGATAGGCGCGGGCTTCGCCGTTGATCTCAAGTCCGAACACCACGGCGTCATCCTTCAACCACGCGGCATCGGCAGCACTGCTGACTTCCGGATTGTCGATCGCGGGAATGCAATTGCAGGACTCGTCGGTCTTGTCATAGGCGCGGTTGTCGATCGGCACACCGCCCCAGGAGACGTGCCGCCAGTCGATATCGCCTTCGACGAAGATCTTGTCCCAACCGGCGCCAAGGCTGGTGAAGATCGCGCGCTTGGCATCGAGATAGCCGGGCGGTGCGGGAATGTCCCAGGCGATCAGATGGTCGGTGACCACGCCCCAATGGTTGACGCGTGGCGGCTCGATCCCGAGCACCTGCGCTGCCGCCGTGCCGAGACCATTCATCAGCCCGGGATCGGACGTGAACCGCATCAGGTCGCCGATGATCCAGGCCAGTCGCGCATCGCCGGACTGCCCGATTGCCACCAACGCGTCGTTTTGTGCCTGCCCCCAGCGGCCACGCGTGGCCGGTTCAACCAGCGCGGTCTGGACATGGGCGGCAAGCTCAGCCGGCAGCGGCCCCTCGGGGATTACGGGCGGCTGACCGAATGTTGCGATCACATGGGCCGGGAGCGCGTCCTGCGCCCGTGCCATGCCCGATCCGAGACAAAGCGCCGCTGCAACGAGCAGCAATGCCTGAACCCGGCCTGTTCTCCGTACCATTGATCGCATCGTGCCAGCCTCCACATGTTTCAGCCATCTGTTTGGCTGACGGACAGGGAAACTGGCTACTCACATCGCATCAGTTTTTGGTGATCGCCCACCGTCGCCCCACCGGCTGGGAGAGGGAATCACGCCTCGTCCACCGCCGCCAAGAACCGCCGCGCATCGTCGCGGTTGGCGGCGCGCTTCTCGTCGGTCATCTTGTCGAGCGTCGCGATCATCATCGCCATGCGCCGGTTCGGCTTGAACCGGTCGCGGTGCCGTTCGAGAAAATCCCAGTAGAGATAGTTGAACGGACAAGCCTTCGGACCGTTCTTTTTCGCCACCGCATAGCGGCACGAGCCGCAATAATCGCTCATCCGGTCGATATAGGCGCCGGAAGCCGCATAGGGTTTCGAAGCCAGCAGTCCGCCATCGGCAAAAAGCGTCATGCCGACAACGTTCGGCATTTCCACCCACTCGTACGCGTCGTGATAGACAGCGAGGAACCACTCCTGCACCTGCTTCGGGTCCAACCCCGCCAGCAGCGCAAAATTCCCGATCACCATCAGCCGCTGGATATGGTGCGCATAGGCATTTTGTTTGGTCTCGGTAATGGACTGTCGGAGGCAATTCATTTGCGTCTGCCCGGTCCAGAACCAGTCAGGCAGATCACCGGTGGCGGCCAGCGCATTTTCATCGCCATAGCCCGGCATCCTCATCCAGTAGATGCCGCGGATGTATTCGCGCCACCCGATGATCTGGCGAATGAAACCTTCAACGGCGTTCAGCGGCGCTTTGCCTTCGCGAAAGGCTGCTTCCGCCCGTTCGCAGCATTCGCGCGGATCGAGCAGGCCGCAATTGATCAGCGCCGAAATGTGCGAATGGAACATCAGCGGCTCGCCGCTGACCATCGCATCCTGAAACGTGCCGAAATCCGGCAGCGCGTTGGCGACGAACCAGTCGAGATAAGCAAGGCCGTCGGCCCGAGCCACCGGATGGTTGAACGGCTCCAGATCACCGAAGTGATTGCCGAACCGCGCCGCCACCAGATCGAGCACCGCGCGCGTCACATCATCGACCGGCCAATCGGGACGGGTCGGAATCTTGAGACCGGCCTTTGGCGGCGCCCGGTTTTCCTTGTCATAGTTCCAGTCGCCGCCGGTCGGCGTACCGTCACTTTCGATCAGGTAACCGGTCTTGCGGCGCATGTCCCGGTAGAAGAATTCCATGCGCCATTCCTTGCGCCCGGTTGCCCAGCGCCGGAACTCGTCCTGCGTGGCGATGAAGCGCGTGTCGTTTCGGATCAGGACCGGCACGTCGAATGCTTCGGCCCAGCCCTTCTGCATCTCCAGAACCCGCCATTCGGCGGCTTCCGTCACGATCACATGGTCCGGCTTGTGCCGCGCGATGGCATCGCCAAGCACCAAAGTCAGGCTGTCGTGGTCGTGTTCGCAAAGCCGGAGATAGTCGACCTTTATCCCATCTGCTTCCAACCCGGCCGAGAAATGCCGCATCGCCGAGAAGAGGAAGGCGATCTTCTTCTTGTGGTGGCGCACATAGGTCGCCTCGTCCCAGACCTCGGCCATAACGACGACATCTGTCGAAGGATCAAGACCATCGAGTGCCGACAGCCCGCGCGAAAGCTGATCGCCCAGAACAAGGCGCAATGTCCGGGACATGCTTCAGCCCTTGGTGCGAAGGCTGGAACGACCGCCGTCAACGGCAATCACCTGGCCCGTGATCCACGACCCCTTGGACGTCAGCAGCAGTTCGGCAAGCGCGGCCATGTCGTCGGCAAGGCCAAGGCGCGGGATCGGATGCATCGCGGCAATCGCTTTCGCCATGCTCTCAGACGACGTCATCGCCTTGGCGAGCGGCGTGTCCGTGAGGCTTGGCGCGATCGCATTGACGCGGATCGACGGGGCAAGCTCGGCAGCAAGCGCCCGCGTCAGCCCCTCGATGGCGCCTTTGGCCATCGAGACGGACGCGTGCGCCGCAAAGCCCTGCTGCACCGCAACGGTGGAAAAGAGCAGGATCGACGCGCCGTTGCTGGCTTTCAGTGATTTGAGACTGGCTTGAATCGCTTTGGCCGCAGACAACGCGTTGACCTTGAAATCATTCAGGAAATCGTCCTCGGTCAGCTTGCCGACCGGCTTCAGGTTGATCGTGCCGACCGCATAGACAAGGCCGTCGAGATCATCGCCCGCGTCAGCCGCAACGCGCTCGATGGCGCCCGGTTCCAGCACGTCCGCAACGGTGTAGGAGGCGGCAAATTCCGAGGCCAAAGTCTTCAGCCGTTCCGGGTCGCGCGCCGTCAGGTGCAACTCGTGCTGTCCCTCGTGCAATTCCCGTGCGATGGCGCTGCCCATGCCCCCGGTTGCGCCATAAATCAGATACCGTCCCATGTGCCATTCCTTGATTTGGCGCGGCCCCGCGAAATCGCCGGAATGCGCACTATTGTCTGTCTACTAAACTAGGTCACCGCGCCATGGTTCAAGTTGTCTGGTTCAAGCGCGATCTGCGGATTGCCGATCACGCGCCGCTCGCCGCCGCCATGGCCGCCGGGCCGGTGCTGCCGCTTTATGTGGTGGAACCTGACTTGTGGCGCCAACCGGACATGGCCGGCAGGCACCTTGCGTTTGTCACAGAGGCGATCGCGGCCCTGCGCGCATCGCTTTCGCAGATTGGCCTGAAACTGGTGATCCGCGTCGGCGAAATCGCTGATGTGCTTGCAGCCATACACGCGCAAACGCCGATCACCGCACTTCACAGCCACCAGGAAACCGGCAACTTCTGGACCTATGCCCGCGACCGGGCTGTTGGCCGCTCGTGCCGCGAGGCGAATATCGCTTGGAGAGAAGCGCCGCAGTTCGGCGTCGCGCGCGCCACAAACGACCGCAACCGCTGGGCCGCGCGCTGGGAGGCGTTCATGGGCTCGCCGGTGGTGTCCCTGCCGTCCGGCGCCAGCGCTGTCGTGGATGTTGCAAGCGACCCCTGGCCGTTGGCGTCGGCGCTCGGACTTGCCGACGACCCCTGCCCCGGACGCCAGCGCGGCGGGCGCAGCCAAGCCTTGGCGCTGCTCGATAGTTTCCTTGCGGGCCGCGGCCGCAACTACCAACGCGAAATGTCGTCGCCGTTGACCGCCGAACACGCCTGTTCGCGATTGTCGCCACACCTCGCGATTGGCTCCTTGTCCATGCGCGAAGTCGTGCAGCGTGCCTACAGAGCGCGCGCAGACATGGCCGCCATGCCGCCGCATGTCCGCCCGATGGATCTGCGCGCCATCGATGCCTTCATCGCGCGGTTGCATTGGCATTGCCACTTCATCCAGAAACTTGAAGATGAACCTGAAGTCGAGTTCCGCTGCTTTCATCCGGCATTCGAAGATGCCCGCCCAAGGGATTCGGAAGACTCGGCAATCCGCCTTGCCGCTTGGGCCGATGGCGCAACCGGCTGGCCGTTCGTCGATGCCTGCATGCGCTCGCTTGTTGCGACCGGTTGGATCAATTTCCGGATGCGCGCCATGCTGGTCGCGGTCTCGAGCTACCATCTCTGGCTTGATTGGCGCGACACCGGGCGGGTGCTTGCGCGCCGCTTTGCCGACTATGAGCCGGGCATCCACTGGAGCCAGATGCAGATGCAATCGGGCACGACGGCGATCAACACGCTGCGCATCTACAACCCCGTCAAGCAAGGCAAGGATCAGGATCCCGATGGCCGTTTCGTGCGCCGATGGGTGCCGGAACTGGCAAACGTGCCCGACGCTTTCATCCACGAACCCTGGACCATGCCGCCCTCTGTGCAGCAAATGTGCGGTGTTCTCATCGGGCGCGATTATCCGGCGCCGGTCGTCGACCATGTCGTCGGTGCGCGCCTCGCACGCGAAAGGATCAGCGAAATCCGCCGCACTGCCGGCTTTGGCGCAGCCCAGCGGCAGGTTCTGGAAAAGCATGGCAGCCGCAAGGGCGCCGGGCGCGGCCGCAAGGCGTTCCCCGAGCAAGACCGGATGCTGAAGAAGCCGGTCGCCGAAGACAAGCAGTTGAAGCTCGATTTCTGAAAGCTCTAAGGGGTACCTGCCTGCAGGCGACCGATGAGAATGACAACCGAAACCGCGTGCAAGACACTGATGGCGAGATTGGAAATCACCACGGGATTCTTGAGGCCGACTGCTGGCCAGGTGCCCAGCTTGTAAACAATTTGAAGGCTGAAGAGGCTGAGCGACAGGGCGGCTGCGGCTTGCCATTGGCCGATCCAGAACAGGACCAATCCACCAAAGCTTGCGAGCGCAATGGTCGCATAGATGCAGGCAAGAATGCGTCGTGCTGCACTGTCAGGGCCATAAACAGCGGACATTCGCGGCGAATCGAGGAAGATCAGGATCGGTATGATCGTCACAACGACAATGTTGACGATATGGGAAAGCACGACGACTGGCATTTTCAAGCTCCGAGGACATCGGGAATACGCGCTGAAAAGCCATTGGATTGGGTCGAAACAAAAAAGTCCCGGACGGCTGATCTGCCATCCGGGACTTTGGTCGGCCTGACGCTTTGCTCGCGCCTTATTCGGCGTCGGTTGCAGCGTCCGTGTCGCTGTCGGCATCAGCCTTTTTCTTCTTGGCAGGCGCCTTCTTCTTCGGCGCAGCCTTCTTTTCAGCCGCCGGCTTGTCTTCGGTCGCGGCGTCTTCGTCGTCCGCCATCAGCACTTCGCGCGACACCTTTTTCTCGGTGACCTGAACCAGGGTCAACAGGTGATCGACGGTCTTTTCCTCGAAGATCGGCGCGCGCAGGTTGGCAACCGCATCCGGGTTTTTCTGGAAGAATTCGTAGATCTGCTTTTCCTGGCCCGGATACTGGCGAAGCTGCGCCATCAGCGCCTGCTGCATTTCCGCTTCGGTCACTTCCACGCCAGCCTTTTCGCCGATCTGCGAGAGGACGAGGCCGAGACGAACCCGGCGTTCCGCCAGCTTCATGTATTCGGCGCGGGCTTCTTCCTCGGTGGTTTCTTCATCGGCAAAGGTGCGGCCGGCTTCGGCCAGTTCGTTGCTGATCGTCGCCCAGATGTTGTTGAATTCGGCCTGGACCAGCTTTTCCGGCGTTTCCATCGCGTACAGCGTGTCGAGAGCGTCGAGCAGCTGACGCTTGACCTTCTGGCGGGTCATGTTGGCGAACTGGCCTTCGATCTGGTCACGCACGACGGCGCGCAGACGGTCGGCGCTTTCGATACCAAGCTTTTCGGCCAGCGCATCGTTGATCTCGATGGCATCAGCCTTCTCGACCAGCGTCACCTTGACATCGAAAACGGCTTCCTTGTCGGCCAGATGGGCTGCCTGATAGTCGGCCGGGAACGAAACCTTGACCGCGACGTCGTCGCCAGCCTTGGCACCGATCAACTGGTCTTCGAAGCCGGGGATGAACTGGCCCGAGCCAAGCACCAGCTTGGCATCGTCATCGGTGCCGCCCTGGAAGGCTTCGCCGTCGATGCGGCCGACATAATCCATGGTGACCCGGTCGCCGTCGGCGGCCTTGCCCTTCTTCTCCGTGTATTCGGCGGCAGAAGCGGCAATGCGCTTGACCTGCTCTTCGACTTCCGTCTCGGGAATGTCGACGGTTTCGCGCACGATGGTGATGCCCGAGACATCCTTGACTTCGATCGCCGGGATGACTTCGTACTTCACCGAAAACTCGAAATCGGCGTCGCCGGCGAGCACCTTCTGGGCTTCGCCTTCGTCTTCCGTCATGTCGATTTCCGGAGCCGTCGCCGACCGCTCGCCGCGTTCGGACAAAAGATTGCGCGGCGTGTCGTTGAGAATCTCGTTGACGATCTCGGCCATGAACGACTTGCCGTACATCTTGCGCAGATGGCCTGCCGGCACCTTGCCGGGGCGGAAGCCCTTTAGCTGGACGCGGCCTTTGGCGTCATCAAGCTTGGTGGCGAGCTTTGCAGCCAGATCAGCCTTCGGTACGACGACCTTGATCTCGCGTTTCAGGCCCTGGTTGAGGGTTTCGGTGACCTGCATGTTCAAACCTTCATGTCTATCGGCGCCGGGCCGCTTTTTGTTGTTGTCGTCGTCACGCCCACGGTGGTGGAACCGTCTGTCTGGGCAAACCTAGTCTTTTGGTGACATGTGTCACCGACACAAATGTCATGGCAAATGGTGCGGATAAAGGGACTCGAACCCCCACGCCTTGCGGCACCGGAACCTAAATCCGGCGCGTCTACCAATTCCGCCATATCCGCGTGCGGGACATACCGGAGCATGCCACCAGTCAGTGGCGCGTCCTATAGCATCGGTGCGCGGGCGATCAAACGAAAAGATCACGGCAGAATCAGGCGTGGACGCTGCCTAGTATGGCGTTTCGACCAGAATTTGCTCACCAGCCTGCCGCAGCGCCTTGATCTGGCCGGTTCCGGCGTCGTTGACCGCCACGACAATCTCGGTGACCTCGCCCTGGCGCATCCGCGCTTCCAGCATCTGCGCCCGGGCCGGGTCCGCATAGAAACGCGACAGGCCGAAGTCGATCGGCAGGAATGTGATCTGGCGATGGGCGTAAAGCGTCTGGCCCTTGATGAACAGGCCCTCTGATGGCCGGATCCGGCTGATGCCGGTCGCCTGCGCAATCCCGTTGGCATCGGGTGCAAGTGTCACATAGACATCCATGACCTTGGCATTGTCTTCATCGAGTGTCTTGGCAAAGGCCTCGACCAACGGCCCCTCGAATTGGGCAATGTCAAACGCCAGCGCCACATAGTGACCGCGCAGCAGGTCGCGCGGATCGATCGGCTGGGCGCGCAGGACAATCTCGGTGCCATCCCGCAAGATGCGGGCGCGGTTCTCGATCATCGCGCCGATGATGGCCGACAGGAGCACCGTCGCTAGCAGCGCGGCGGGCAGCAGATGGCGCTTGCGATCGGGTAGGGTCGCCAAGGCTTGGCTCATCATGTCATCGGCCCTCCCCGACTTCCTTTTTGCGATTGCGCGCGGCAATCCGCTTTTCAAACCCGTAGATCGCCAGGGCGCCGCCAGCCAGCGCCAGTCCGAGGACAAAGAAGAACCCCGCCGTGCCGAGCAGCGAATAGACCGTCACGCCATAGAGCCACAGCACTTCAGCCACGAACAGCGCGTATCCGGCAAAGCGCAAGCCGCGCGACGCGGCGCCATGCCAGAACAATACCACCAGCGCGAGGCCGACCCCGGCAAGCCCGGCAACCGCGACGGGGAAAAGTGTGTCCGCTTCCAGATGCATGCCGAAAAGCGCAAACAGCGACACCGCAAAGCCAAGCCGCGGACCGACCCAGCCCGCCGCGATCTTTCCGCGCCGCGTCACGGAAAGCATCGCGATGCCCGCCGCAAACAGCACAATCCAGAAACCGGCCTGCACCATGTTTGGCAGGGTGTCGTAGATGTCGCCGATGGCTTCCAGCACCCGCCAGATCGAAGGCGACAGCCCGGCCACCAGCGCAACGACGACTGCCCGCTGCAGCCAGCGGTGCCGCCCCGCCCGCGCGGCAACAAAAGCCACAGCCATCGCTGCCACAAAGAACAGCGCATGCAAGGAGATGAGATCAGCCGCATCGGTCAGATTGACATGCCACCAGGCCAAGGCACCGACCGCCAGCATGCCGAGCACGGGGCTGCGCACCAAAAGCCCGGCAATGCCGAGCCCGGCGCCATAGACCAGCATGGCGTCGGCGAGCTCCCCGCTGAGGTGGTACATCTGCCCGACCAGCGCGATGCCGCCGACAAAACCGGCACCGCCGACGAGATAGAACGCCTCTTCGACCAGCCGTCCGTAACGGCCGCCCCGGTTGTGGGCCAACGCGCCACCGGCAAAGCCGGCAAGGATCACCGCGAAAATTCCGGCCACCCGCACCAGTCGCGGGATCGCCTCCCAGTTGGCGGATATGAAGACGAGGATCGCGGCGGCAAACGAAATGCCGGCAAACACCGCCAGCACCTGCAGGAACGAGAACCGATTCTGCCTTTCGGGCGCCTGCAAACCGCCTTGCAGGGCGCCAGCGGCCAGATCTGACCGCAGCGTCAGGGCAACGGCATCAGAAATGACGCCACGGTTTCGCCAATCTTCGATTTGCTGCAGCAGCCCGTCCGTCGTCACCATCGAGATAACCCTGCAAATTCAAGTGCTTGGCTCAAGACAAAAGTTAACCATCGGTTCATGAATCAGGCTTTTTTGTGCAATGCAAAAAAGCATGTGTGCCATGCACAATTGGCGCTTATCAGTGTCATACGCCTCACCTATATCCCGGTTATCAAAGACGAACAAACACGACAAGCAAGACACAGGAAGTGACTCCCATGAATATCGCACGTTCGCTCAACAACTGGCGCAAGGTTCGCAAGACCTACAACGAACTCAGCCGCCTGACCACTCGCGAGCTGGATGACCTCGGCATTTCGCGCAGCGACATCGCTACCATTGCCCGTTCGGCAGTCCGCAACTGATTTGATTTCGTCACCGGCTCACCTCCTCCCGGGCCGCTGACGGGTAGAAGACGGTCGACCCTCCTCCCCGATCGTCTCCTGAACGAGCACCCGCCGGTCCTCCCCCGGCGGGTGTTTCTTTTTGCGCAAGCGCCAAAGCTGCGCTAGATCCCACCCATGAGCACATCGCGACCCATCCATGTCATCGGCGGCGGCCTTGCCGGTTCCGAAGCCGCGTTCCAGATCGCCGAACGCGGCATTCCCGTCATCCTGCATGAAATGCGCGGTGTACGCGGCACCGAAGCCCACAAGACCGACCATCTGGCCGAACTGGTCTGTTCCAACTCGTTCCGGTCGGACGACGCGGAACTGAACGCGGTCGGACTCATCCACGCCGAGATGCGTCTTGGCGGTTCGCTGATCATGGCCTGCGCCGATGCGCATCAGGTGCCGGCCGGTTCGGCGCTGGCCGTCGATCGCGACGGCTTTTCCGCCAAGGTTACCGCCCGCATCGAGGCCCATAAGCTGATCACCGTTGTGCGCGAGGAAGTCACCGGCCTGCCGCCCGCCGATTGGGGCCAGTCGATTGTCGCCACCGGCCCGTTGACTGCGCCGTCGCTGGCCGAAGCGATCCGCGCTGAAACCGGCGAGGATGCGCTCGCCTTTTTTGACGCCATTGCCCCCATCGTCCATTTCGACACGATCGACATGGACATCGCCTGGTTCCAGTCGCGCTACGACAAGGTGGGGCCCGGCGGCACCGGCAAGGACTACATCAACTGCCCGATGACGAAGGACGAGTACGACGCCTTCATCGACGCGCTGGTCGCCGGCGACACGACCGAATTCAAGGAATGGGAAGGCACCCCCTATTTCGACGGCTGCCTGCCCATTGAAGTCATGGCCGGGCGCGGCCGCGAGACGCTGCGTCACGGGCCGATGAAGCCGATGGGCCTCACCAATGCCCATAACCGCGACGTCAAGCCCTATGCCGTTGTTCAGTTGCGCCAGGACAATGCGCTGGGCACGCTCTACAACATGGTCGGCTTCCAGACGAAACTGAAATACGGCGCGCAGGCCGAAGTGCTGCGCATGATCCCCGGCCTGAAGGACGCCGAGTTCGCGCGTCTCGGCGGCATCCATCGTAACACCTACATCAACTCGCCCGTGCTCCTCGCCAACGACCTGACGCTGAAGTCGCGTTCCGGCCTGCGCTTTGCCGGCCAGATCACCGGCTGCGAAGGCTATGTGGAATCCGCCGCCATCGGCCTTCTGGCCGGGCGCTTTGCGGCAGCCGAGGCCGTCGGCGAAGCGCCGCACCGGCC
>JBGSWL010000154.1:0-16807 GCA_041752455.1 Roseitalea sp.
CCGGCCCGGTTGGCCGCGTGGACGCAAACCGCGAGCGGCTCGGCGCAGGCCGCTTCCCCGAGCGAAACGTTGCCGCCAACCGGTACGCATTGCGCCGCCCCGACAACCATCGCCTCGCGAAAGCCGCCCTGCTGATGGGGAAACCGCATGGCGGAGCCGAGAAACCGCATATCGAGGCAATGCTGATGGCGACCCATCGCGCAGTATTTGCATGTGCCGCAAGGGTGGCTTGGATTGATCGCAACGCGGTCGCCGGGTTTGACCCCGGCAACGCCGTCACCGACGGTCTCGATTGTGCCCGCGATCTCGTGGCCGAGAATGATCGGCTCCCGGACGCGGATCGGACCGAACCCGCCGTCGTGATAATAGTGCAGGTCAGACCCGCAGATGCCGCCGGCCCCCATGCGAACCAGAACCTCGCCCGGTCCCGGGGTGCCGACGGCTGCGGTCTCGACGCGAATGTCATGCTGGCCGTGAAGTCTGCAGACGCGGATGTCCATGGGTCTTGTCCTAGTCGAGAAGAACGGAGGGGAGCCAGGTCGAAAAAGCTGGCACGTACGAGACCAGCAGAAGGACGATGATGTTGGTGATCAGGAACGGAACGATCGCCTTCACCACCGGCCACAGCGGCAGGCGCGCAATGTTTGCGCAGATGAACAGGCAGACGCCGACCGGCGGCGTGGTCAGGCCGATCATCAGGTTGAGCACCGCAAAGGTGGCAAAGTGCAGCGGATCGATGCCGACACCCTGCGCCAACGCCAGCAGCGGCACAAAGAGGATGATGAGGGCGGCTATCGTCTCCATGAACATGCCGACAAACAGCAGCAGCAGGTTGATCAGCAGGATCACAAGAAACTTGTTGTCGGTGATCGACAGCACTGTCTCCGCGATGGTCTGCGGAATGCGCTCGGAGACAAGGATCCAG
Organism: Roseitalea sp.; assembly: GCA_041752455.1. Taxonomy (GTDB): domain Bacteria; phylum Pseudomonadota; class Alphaproteobacteria; order Rhizobiales; family Rhizobiaceae; genus JBGSWL01. The sequence continues at coordinate 926 of JBGSWL010000154.1, forward strand.
CCGAAGACGTTGGCAAAGCCGACCAGCGCCAGAATGGCAGCCGACGAGATTGCGCTGTCGATGACGATGCGCGGCACCGCCTTGAGCGGCAGCTCGCGATAGATCACGATGCCGACGAACAAGGCATAGACGCTGGCAACTACGGCCGTTTCGGTCGGCGTTGCAATCCCGGTCATCAGCCCGCCGACGATCAGCACAGTCATGGCAATCGCCCAGAAGGCACCGAAGAAGGACCGCCCGAGTTCACCAAACCCTTGCCAGGGCTGGCGCGGGAACCCCTTGCGGACCGCGATGATGTAGGTCGTCACCATCATTGCCAGCCCCATCATGATGCCGGGAATGGCGCCGGCCAGAAACATCTGGCCGACCGAGATGCCCGACAGCGCGCCGACAATGATCATCGGCACCGAGGGCGGAATGATCGGCCCGACCGTGGATGATGCGGCGGTAACGGCCGCCGAAAAATCAGCCGGATAGCCGGCCTTCTTCATGCCGGGGATCATCATGCCGCCGATCGAGGCGGCATCGGCCACCGCAGTGCCGGAAATCCCGCCGAACAGCATGGAGGCCGCAACATTGGTGAGGCCGAGCCCGCCGCGCGCCCAGCCGACCAGCGCATTGGCAAAGCGGATGATGCGCTCGGTAATTCCGCCAGAGTTCATCAGGTTGCCGGCAAGGATGAAGCCGGGAATGCACAAGAGCACGTACACATCCATGCCGGCATACATTTTCTGCGGCATCACGACGAGCGGGATCCCGCTGAAGAGCAGATATGCGGCAGAGGCAAGTCCGAGCGTCACGGCGACCGGAATGCCGAGCGCCAGACCGCCGATGAACACCGACATCAGGATCAACAGGCTCATGACTGGAACTCTTCCATGCGGTTTTGCGCGAGGCCTTCGCTGGCGCCGGTGAGAATGGAAACGGCACGCAGCGCGGAAAAGACCATCAGCGAGACGATCATCACAAGCACGCTGGCGTGGATGAAATCCATGCGCCAAAGCAGGGCAGGCGATGTCTGCATCGCGCCGATGGATGTGTATTTCCACGCCGGCCCGATCAGGGCTGCGCAGAGAAGGGCTGTCGTTGCCGCGCCCAGGAATCGCAGCCGCTTTGGCCATGGTGCGGGCAGGGCCTCGGAGATGATGTCCACATTGACGAGATCACCGGAGCGAAACGAAAGCCCGAGACCGAAGGCTGCAAGGTAGAGGAGCGCAAAACGCGTCAGTTCCTCGGTCCAGACAGGCGAGTAGTTGAGCACTGTGCGGCCGAGCACCTGAAGGATCACGGCGCCCATCAGGACAAGGAAGGAAAGGCCGGTCATGATGCGGCTTGCCTGCGTGATGATGTCGATCAGTCGCGTCATGGCAATGGCTCCGGCTGCAGGATGAAAAAGCGCCGGACTGCGGAACAGCCCGGCGCCGGTTTCTGGAATTTACTGGGCGAAGAGTTGTTCGACGATCGGCTTGATCTCGTCGTTGACATTGGCGAGCACGGCGTCCTTGGCCTTGGCCTGGAAGGCAGCGCCATCGACTTCGACGAAGGTCATGCCCTTGGACTCAAGGTATGCACGGTCGTCGGCCAGCGATGCATTGAACAGTTCGCGTTCATAGGCCTGTGCGATCTTGGCCGCTTCCATCACCGCATTCTGGTCGGCCTCGGAGAGCTTCTTCCAGGTGGATTCGGCAATCGTCAGATAGATCCACGAGCGCACATGATCCGTGAGGTTCACGAACTTCTGGACTTCGTTGAAGTTTGCCGAGCGGATGAGGGCGAGCGGGTTCTCCTGGGCTTCGATGGTGCCGTTCTGCAGCGAGGTGAACACCTCCGAGAAGGCCATCGGACCCGGATTGGCGCCGAGCGCCTTCCAGACATCGACAAACAGCGGCACGTTCGGAACGCGCATCTTCAGACCCTGCAGATCGTCCGGCGACTTGATCTCGCGGTTGGATGTCAGTTCGCGCGGACCACGGGCAAAGAAGGCGATCGGGCGGATCTGCGCCTTCTCGATAATCTGCGCCTTGATCTGGTCGCCGATTTCGCCGCCGGCCACTTCATCCATGTTCTCGATCGACTTGTAGGCATAGGGAACCGCGAGCAGGGCGGCCATCGGCGCCCAGTTCTGCAGGCTTTCGCCGGTGATCGTCATGTCGACCGTGCCAAGCTGCATGCCGTTGATCAGATCGACTTCCTTGCCGAGTGACTCGTTCGGGAACACCTGCACCTCGATGCGACCATCGGTGAGGCGCTTCAGTTCCTCGCCGAACTTCACCGAGGCGAGGTGCCACGGGTTCTGCTCATTGGCGAGATGGCCGAGCTTGAGGGTCATGTCGGCGGCAAGCGCCGAACCAGCCATCAGGCCTGCGGCCACGAGGCCGAGCAGGGTCTTTCCAAGGTTTTTTCCGAGTGTCTTCATCATCATGGTCTCCTCCGTTGTGATGTTTTGCAGGCTTGCCCGTCAGGGACGGGTTTCGAAAAACTCGGGCTTGCCCAATGCGATGGCGGGCAAGTCGTTCAGGATCTCGCGCAGGTGGGCGCGCATCGCCGCTGTGGCCGCTGCGCCATCGGCATTGGCGATGGCTTCGACGATGGCTTCGTGCTGCGCCACCAGTTTCGGTATCGGGAAGCGCAACATCGACAGGTGGCGCACCCGGTCCATCTGCGATTTCAGGCTTTCGACGATCTTCCAGACGCGCGCCTTGCCGGCGGATGCGGCAAGAAGCGCGTGAAAGCGGTCATCCAGTTCCATGAAGCGCGCATGATCGTCGATGGCAGCCCGCTGCAGAGCGATTTCCTCGCGCAGCAGGGCGACGATGCGCGCATCGGCCTGCGTTGCCAGATGGCCTGCAATGTCCGCCTCAATGGCTTCGCGCACGAAACGCGCATCCATCACGTCAGCGGTTGCGATCTTGCGCACGAAGGTTCCGCGCTGGGGACGGATGTCCAGAAGGCCTTCTTCAGCCAGCTTGATGAAGGCCTCGCGCACCGGCTGGCGGCTGACGGAATAGTCGGCGGCAATTTCCGATTCAGAAATGCGCGCGCCCGGTTCAAGGTCGCTACGGATGATGCGCTCGCGCAGCAGACGAAACAGCTGCGGCCCGACCGTGACGCTGAAATCGAGATGTGCAGGTGGTGCCAAAGCCTCCGGCTGCATAGCAAAATTCCTCCCTGCGACCGGCTACACCATGCTTCCATACTAGTCAACAATGGTGCGGCCTGCTAGATGTGGCGCCATTGGTTGATGAATCGGGCGCGCGGGGGTAGGCGCCGCCTGACATGTGGAGGGAAATGCGATGCGTCAGACGTGGCGGTGGTTCGGACCCAAAGACCTCGTGTCCGTGGACGACATGATGCAGGCGGGCGTGCAGGGCGTGGTGACGGCCTTGCACCACGTGCCGACCGGCGCAATCTGGGCTCCGGACGAAATCAGCCTGAGGCAGCGGCAAGTGGCCACGCGCGTTGATGGTTCAGCGTCGGGTCTCGCCTGGGAGGTTGTGGAGAGCCTGCCGGTTTCCGAGGACATCAAGAAGCAGAAGGGCGCCTGGCGCGATCACATCACCGCCTACAAGGTGAGCCTCGCCAACCTGAAATCAGCCGGCATCGAAACTGTCTGCTACAACTTCATGCCGGTCCTCGACTGGACGCGGACCGACCTTGCCCATCGCGTGGCCACCGGCGCGACCTGCATGCGCTTCGACTATACGGTCTTCGCCAGCTTCGACATCCACATCCTGAAGCGGCCTCACGCAACTGAGGACTACCCGGACGATGTCGTGGAGGCTGCGCAGGCGCACTTTGCTGCTCTGGATGACGCGGCGCGCGATGCCTTGGCTCGCAATGTGGTGTTCGGTCTGCCCGGTGCCGCAGAAAGCTTCAGTCTCGATGACGTGCGTCGCCATCTGGCCGAATACGATGCCATTTCCAAGGAACGCCTGCGGCAGAACTTCATCGATTTCCTGACCGAAGTTGTTCCCGTCGCCGAGGATCTCGGCATGCGGCTGTGCTGCCATCCCGATGATCCGCCCTTCGACCTCCTCGGGCTTTCCCGTGTGATGTCGACTGAGGCGGACTACCGCTTGGCGATGGAGGCGGTCGACTCACCCGCGAACGGCATTACCCTTTGCACCGGTTCGTTGGGCGCAAGGCCGGACAATGATCTTCCGGGCATGATGGAGCGCCTCGGCGACAAGGTGCACTTCCTGCATCTTCGCAACGTGAAGCGGGAGTCGGGCAATGTCTCGGGCTCGTTTTACGAAGCCGAGCATCTGGGTGGCGACACCGACATGGTGGCGGTCATCGCGGCTGTGCTGCGCGAAGAGGAACGCCGCCGCGCCGCCGGACGGGCCGACTGGTCGATCCCGCTGCGCCCGGACCATGGCCAGGACATCCTCGACGACCAGAAGCGCAAGGCACAGCCCGGCTATCCGGCCATCGGCCGGTTGAAGGGACTTGCCGAATTGCGCGGCATCATCACCGCTCTGTCGCATCCGCAACTGAAGGCGATAGCACCTGCCGGAAACGCCTGATCCAGCTGTCGCTGGCGATTAGTCGCTGTCGCCACCGACCTGCCGCAGGAACTGGTCCTTGCCGCGCGCGCGCATCACCAGCGGCACGATCAGGAACAGTGCGGCGATGGTCAACAGCACGGCCGATACCGGCGTGCTGACCAGCGTCGTCCAGTCGCCTTGCGCAATCGACAAGGCGCGGCGCAGCTGCTGCTCGGCCATCGGCCCGAGGATCAGCCCGACGACGACGGGCGCGATCGGATAGCCGTGCAGCCGCATGAAATAGCCGAGCACGCCGAACAGGATCAGCATGCCGAGTTCGACCGGTGAGGAATTGACGCCGATCGTTCCGAGCGTCGCAAACACCAGGATGCCGCCATAGAGCCACGGACGCGGGATCTGCAAAAGCCGGATCCAAAGCCCGATCAGCGGCAGGTTCAAGACCACCAGCATGGCATTGGCGATCAGAAGGCTGGCAATCAGGCCCCAGACCAGATCGGCATTGGTGATGAACAACAGCGGCCCCGGTTGCAGCCCGAACTGCTGGAAGCCCGCGAGCATGATCGCCGCTGTCGCTGTGGTCGGCAGGCCAAGTGTCAACAGTGGCACCAGCGTTCCCGCCGCCGCCGCATTGTTGGCAGCCTCCGGCCCGGCGACGCCCTCGATGGCGCCATGGCCGAATTCTTCCGGGTGCTTGGAAAACTTCTTCTCGGTCGCATAGGACAGGAACGAGGCCACATCGGCCCCGCCTGCCGGCATGGCACCGATCGGAAAGCCGATGAAAGTGCCGCGCAGCCATGCCTTCCAGGACCGTGCCCAGTCTTTTCGGCTCATCCAGACCTGTCCGTTGACGGCGTTCATGGTCTCCGGCGCGCCGATCGCGGCGGCGACGAACATCGCTTCACCCAGCGCAAACATCGCGACGGCAAGGGTGGTGACCTCGATTCCGTCCAGCAGTTGCGGGATACCGAAGTCGAGCCGTGCGGCACCGGTCAACTGGTCGATGCCGACACAGGCGAGCGCCAGACCGATGAACAGCGATGTCAGCCCGCGCAGGGTGGAATCTCCAAACGCTGCCGATACGGTGACGAAGGCTAGGATCATCAATGCGAAATAGTCGCGCGGGCCGAGCGTCAGCGCGAGCTTGACGACGACCGGTGCGACAAAGGCCAGCATCAATGTCGCGAGGAGCCCGGCAACGAAACTGCCGATGGCGGCCGTGGCAAGCGCCGGTCCGCCGCGGCCAAGCTTGGCCATCTTGTTGCCTTCGATTGCCGTGACGATCGAGGCGCTTTCGCCGGGCGTGTTGAGAAGGATCGATGTCGTCGATCCGCCATACATGCCGCCGTAGTAGATGCCGGCAAACATGATCAGCGAACCGGCCGGATCCAGCCCGTAGGTGACGGGCAGCAGCAGGGCCACCGTCAGTGCCGGTCCGATGCCCGGCAAAACGCCGACCGCCGTGCCGAGGGTCACCCCGATCAGTGCGTAGAGAAGGATCATCGGGTCGAGCGCGACCGAGAGCCCTTGGAACAACAGCCCGAGCGTTTCCACGTCAGCTCCCCATGGCGGCGCCAAAAAGGCGCGGGATCAGGTTGACGAATATCAGGTCTTCCAGCGGCCCGCCGGGCAGGTTCAGCTTCAGCAGCTTGTCGAAAATCCCGTAGACCGGCGTGGTGAGGGCAAGTCCGATGGCCAGTGCCAGCGGCAGGTTGCGCTGGCCAAGACCGCGCGCGGTGCAGGCAAACAGCAGCGCACTTGCGATGATGAAACCGGCAGAGTGCAGCAAAACCAATTGCAGTCCAAGGCCGAGCAGGATCCAGAAAACCGGACCATAGTCCTGTTTCGGCGGTACCGGCATCTCGCCGCGAAGGCCCGAAACCACTGTCCAGACTGAAAGCACCAGCAGGCCTCCGGCGACCATCCGCGGCACATCGGCAGGCCCGACCCCGGCGTAACCGCCGCCTTGGGTCAGGCTCGCGGCATCCACCAGCAGAGCAATGGCCATCGCTGCGAGACCCGCAGCAATGAAGAAGGCGCCCAGAGGGCGCCTTCCCGTCGTTGGGTTATTCATTTGACCAGACCGATATCGCGCAGGATCGCCTCGGTCGCGGCAACTTCCACCTTCAACTGCTCGGCAAATGCGTCACCGGCGAGATAGGTGTTGGCCCAGCCCTGGGTGGCAAGCGCTTCGGTCCAGCCCTTGCTGGCGTTCAGCTTGTCGATGTCGGCCATGATCTTGGCGCGTTGCTCATCGGTGAGGCCCGGAGCAGCGGCAATCATGCGCCAGTTCTGCACCACGACGTCATAGCCGGATTCGGCAAGCGTCGGGGCATCGGGAGCGTTCGGCAGACGCGCATCTGCTGTCACAGCCAAAAGCCGCATCGTGCCGGCTTGAACCTGCGGCAGGAACTCGCCGATGCCCGAAATGCCGGCGGTCACCTGGTTGCCGAGAATGGCCGCAAGGGCTTCACCGCCGCCGGAATAGGCAATGTAGTTGATCTTGGTCGGATCGACGCCCGCAGCCTTTGCGAGAAGACCGACGGTGATGTGGTCCACGCCGCCGGCAGAGCCGCCAGCCCAGGAGACCGCACCCGGATCAGCCTTCATGGCTTCAACGAGGTCGCCGATGGTCTGCAGGGGCGAAGCAGCCGGGACGACGATCGCCACGTGCTCGCCGGTCAGGCGCGCAATCGGCGTCACATCAGCAAGCGATACCGGGCTGGCATTGGTCAGGATCGCGCCGACCATCACATAACCGCCGACGATCAGCTGCTTCGGATCACCGGCTGCGCTGGAAACGAACTGCGCAAGGCCGACCGTACCGCCGGCGCCGCCGACATTGGTGACTTCGACGCTCTCGGCAATGCCTTCGGCCTGCATCACCGCCTGGATCGTGCGAGCAGTTGCATCCCAGCCGCCGCCCGGATTTGCCGGTGCCATGACGGTGTAGCTGTCGGCAAACGCCGGAACGGAAAGCACGACCGCGAGGGCCGCGCCGAAAAGGGCGTGTCTCATTTTTATATCCTCCCATGCCGGGGCCCTCCCGGCCCCGGTCTGCGTTATAAACAACCACATCGATCTGTCACGGGCCAGATGGATTTTTATCCAACGTGCAGTTGCAAGCGGATTCTCGCTCAGCGTTGGTCGATCAGCCTCCCGCGGCCGATGCTGCGTAAACGCATGCAAAGCCTGTGAAAACGGCGCGTTCGCTTGCTTAGACAAGCAAACATGATAGGTTTGTCCATCCATCGATACTGGCGGCGGGACCGGTCGTGAAAATTTGCGTCCTCATCACGACATACAACAAGCCTCGTTACCTGGAAAAAGTGCTTGCCGGCTATGGAGCCCAGCAGGGGGCGGATTTCGAGCTTGCCATCGCCGACGACGGCTCCGGCCCTGAAACACGCGCCGTGATCGAGGCGTTTGCCGCATCGGCACCCTTTCCGGTTCGCCATGTCTGGCACGAGGATGCCGGTTTTCGAAAGACGATCATTCTCAACCGGGCAATCGCCACGTCCGATGCCGACTATCTGATCTTCACCGACGATGATTGCTTGCCGCGCGCCGACTTCGTGTCGGTGCATGCGCGATTGGCCCGACCGTCGATGTTCCTGTCCGGCGGTGTCGACTACCTGCCGCGCACGGTCAGCGAAAGCATGACCATCGATGATGTCGCCAGCCAGCGCGCCTTCGATCCGGCCTGGCTGCGCATGCAGGGCGCAACCATGGGCCTTGCCAGCAAGGTGACCAAGCAAGGCCGCTGGGGCAGCTTCTTCGACCGCATCTCGCCGACGCGGCCAAGCTTCAACGGCCACAACTCTTCGGTCTGGCGGTCAGATGTGGTGGCGGTGAACGGCTTCGACGAAACCTTCGGCTATGGCGGGTTGGACCGGGAGCTTGGCGCGCGGTTGGAAAATGCCGGTATCCGCGGCAGCCGGATCCGGTTCCGCGCGCATTGCCTGCATCTGGACCACGACCGTCCCTACCGCGACGAGGCTCGTGTGCGTCAGAACCGCAAGCTCATCGATGAACTCTATCGTCGCGGCACCACCCGCACCGAGCATGGTCTTGACCGGCTTGACGCCAGTGCACCTGCGCGGCAAAACCCCGCAGCAATGGCAATCGATACGACCTCATGATCAGCGCAATATCCTTCATCATCGAGTGGGAAAACGCCAAGCTTTCCGAGCTCGACCGGGCCAAGCGGATGCTTGCAGCCTTGTCCCGGCAGGCCGCGGAGCTGGCGAAATCACGCCCGTTCGCAGCCGAACTGCTGGTCTTCTACGATGAACACGAGATCAAACGTTCCATTCCCGCCGATGCCGTCGAAGAGATGGTCGACAAGGCATCCTGGCCTGGCACAATCGCGGTCACCGGCGTCGATGGACTGACCTATTACGATCAGAAGAACCATGGCGCGACCGTCGCATCCCACCCGGTCATCGTCTTTCTCGACAGTGACGTCATTCCCGATGACGGCTGGCTCGCGGCACTGGTGGCCGGTTACGAGGAACGGGGCGCGCTTGCCATTGGCGGCGAGGCCTATCTGGCGCGCGAAACAGTCGTTGAGCGCATCTGGGCGCAGTTCTGGATGTTCGGCAGCAAGCCGTTCGCCGACCGCACCTATGAGAGCCGGCGCTTCTATGCCAACAATGTCATGTTCGACCGCGAAACGTTCCTTCGCCATCTTTTCGTCGATACCGGCGGACATCGCGGCCAGTGCGTCGACCTTGCGCATCGGCTGCGCGACGGCGGCGTCACGATCTGGCGTCAGGGCAGGGCGGCAGTCTCGCATCCGCCGCCGCAGGGCTTTGTTCACTCGCTCAACCGGGCGGTCAGTGACGGACATGGCAAGGTCGCAAGGCTTCGCGAGCGGGGGCTCTGGTTCTTGTGGGTCAATCCGCTGATGTCGCTGGTGCGGCTGGTGGCGTCGCTCGGGTCGATGCTGGTTCGCATGGTTCGCCGCCTCCGTGCTCATCCGTCCGACATCGTTGTGCTGCCTCTGTCGCTGGTTGCCGGCATTGCCTACTATCTGGCGACTTTTGCCGGTGAACTGATGTCGATGGTCCGCCCGGCCTGGGTCAAGCAGACCTTCAAGATCTAAGGTTGCAGGAACCGCGGTGCCGGTGCGGTGACGCGCTTACACCTCGTCCAGCGCCTGGTGGGCGCTGGCGACGACGCGTTCAAGAAACGCCGTCTCGCGTCCGGCGATCAGCGCTTCCTCGGCTTCGATGTAGTTGCGGGTGATTGGCGCGGTGTCGCGCTCGCGGGCGATCTGCAGCTGGAAGACATTGCTGGAACCCTGCAGGAACACGCATTCGGCAATCGAGAGATACAGCTCCCACATCCGGCAGAAGCGCTCATCCATGATCGCGACGGCTTTCTCGCGATTGGCAAGGAACCGCTCGCGCCACTGCGCCAGCGTATGGCCATAGTGGCAGCGCCAGATCTCGCAATCGAGCAGCCACAGCCCGGTCGGCTCGATGGCAGCAACCGCCTCCGAGAGGGAAGGCGAGTAGCCGCCGGGGAAGATGTATTTGCGCAAGAACGGACCGGTGATGCCCGGCGGCGATTTCGTCGAGATCGAATGGATCAGCGCCAGCCCATCCGCCGACAGGCGGTCGCGCACGTTCAGAAAATAGGCCGGCAGATACGGCGCGCCGACATGTTCGAGCATGCCGACCGAGACGACGCGGTCGAATTTATCGGTCACTTCGCGATAGTCGATCAGTTCGAAGCGGACCCGGTCACTGACGCCGAGGATGTCCGCACGGCGCCGTGCGACGGCCAGTTGCCGTTCGGACAACGTCACGCCCACCACTTCGATATCGGCGACATGGGCAAGGTAGAGCGCTAGGCCGCCCCAGCCGCAGCCGATGTCAAGCACGCGCTGGCCGTCCTTGATGCAGAGCTTGGCGGCGATATGGCGCTTCTTCAGCGTCTGCGCCTGTTCGATGGTCTCCGACCCGTCGGGAAAGTAGGCGCAGGAATACTGCATGTCGCGGTCGAGAAACAGGCGGTAGAGGTCCTCGCCGATATCGTAGTGCGCTTTCACGTTGGCGCGCGAACGCGAGAGCACATTGTTCTGCTGGAAACGCCGGACCTTGCGCGACAGGCTGCGCCAGAAGATCTGGTTCGGCGTCAGGTCGAAGTGCCGCTTGTTGGCATAGAACACCTGGATCAGGTCATGGATGCTTCCGCTCTCCATGACGAGATGGCCATCCATGTAGGCTTCGGCCGCATTGAGTTCCGGGTTCAGGAAGATCTTCCACTCGGCGGTGCGGTTGGTGAAGCGGAACGAAGCCTCCGGCCCTGGCTGCCTGCCGCCGAACCGGTGCACGCCGCCGGCAACATCGGTGATCGTCAACCGGCCATTCTTGATGGCCTTGTCGAGCAGACTGTAGAGCGAGAACATCCTGTCTCCGATCCGTCAGGGCAGCGCCTGGATGGTTCCATCCTGGCGAACCGTAGCCAAGTCAGGGGCCGGTCACAATGCTCTGGCGACAGTCCCAAGTTGAAATGACCGTTCGCGCCTCAACTTCCGCCGCCCCAGACTACGGCGCTTTCGTGGCGTTTGATCAGCTGGCGCAGGTCGTCGAAGCGTGAAGCGATGTGCGAGGCGAGCTTTTCCGCCGCCGGAAGCCGCGCCCGTTCGGCTAGGCGCAGGATGCCGAGTGTGCGGGTCGGCTGGGGAATTTCCACCGGCAGAACGGTGATCTTGCGCTCCTTGCGATGGGCAAACACCACCGAGTGGGGAAGCACGGTCAGCGCGTCGGTCTCTTCAAGATAGTTGAAGACCGACAGCAGCGACCCGCCGGAATAGCGGATGTTGATTTCGGTCATGCCGATCGAAAGCAGGATCGCGTGAAGATCGGCCAGAAGCGGCGAACCCGGCAGCGGCGCGATCCACGGATAGTGGATGAGGTCGCTGGTCGTCAGCCGCCGCTTGGCAAGCAGCGGGTGGGTAACGCGGCAGGCGACGATGTTGCGCCCCGGCAGGATCGGCGTGAACGCATAGCCCTTGCCCGCATCGACGAGACCGAGCGGGCAGACCGCAAGGTCCAGCTGGTTGGACGCGATGCCCTTTTCCAGTTCCGGCAGGTTTCCGTAGGACTGGTCGACGCGGATGTCCGGTTCCATGATCTGGAACTCGCCGATCATCCGGCTGATGAATGCATCCATGAAGAACGGCACGCCGGCGATCCGCACGGTCCCGACCGATCCGGCCCGGTAGCCGCGCACGGTCTCGGATGCCTTGCGCGAGGCTTCGAGGATCAGCCGTCCGTGTTCGGCAAGCTGCTGGCCGATGATGGTCGGCTCCAGCGGACGCTTTCCCGGCTTGAACAGTGGCTCACCGACGCGCGCCTCCAGCACCGCCAGCGTGCGCGAAACGGCCGGCTGCGACAGACCGAGCGCCACCGCCGCCTGACTGACGCTGCCGGTCTGGACCACTGCCGCCAGGTGCGTGAGATGCTTTTCCTCGAACTTCATAACGAAATGATATGCCCGAAGGGAAAGAAATAATAGTCGCGACGTTCCCGAGACCTATTCTCGCTGTCGGGAGGAAGGCCATGGACGTTCGCGCGACCGATAACGGCGACATGTCGCCCGTTGGCATGCTGGCAGATCGTCTCGGGCGCTCCTCGGACGCGCGCCTTGCCACGTTCGTTGTCGCTGCCATCGAAGGCATCGTGCAGGCCGGCAAGCGGGTGGGTGCAACGCGCGACGACTACAATGCGCTGATCGCTTTCCTGACCAATGTCGGAGAGGCCTGCTCCGACAAACGCCAGGAGTGGGTGCTGCTCGCCGATGTTCTGGGCCTGACAAGCGGCCTTGAGCGCCACGTGACGGCCCGGCCCTCAGGCGCGACACCCAATGCGCTCGCCGGTCCTTTCTACCGCAAGGGCGCACCGCGCAAGCGCGATGGCGACACGATCTCGATCGACGGCAAAGGGCAGGCTCTGGCGTTCCGGGCAATGGTCGAGGATCTTGATGGAGAGGCGGTGCCGGGCGCTCTGGTCGAGATCTGGCAGGCCAACAGCGAAGGCCTTTACGAAAACCAGGCACCGGACCTGCAGCCGGAATTCAATTTGCGCGGCAGTTATTCAACGGGCCGCGATGGCGCGGTTTTGATCCGCACGGTCAAGCCGGGCGGTTACTCGATACCGATTGACGGTCCGGTCGGAGGGCTGATGAAGCGTCTCGGCCTTTCACCGGTCCGGCCGGCTCATATCCAGTTTCGCGTTTCGGCCAAGGGCTTTCAGACCCTGACAACCCATGTCTTCGATCGCGACGACCCGGCAATAGCCCGTGATCCGCTGTTTGCCGTTCATCCATCGCTGCTGGCCGCGTTCCGGCCGGTCGGCGAAAGCCTTGAGACCGAATTCAGTTTCGTGCTGGCGAGGGCACGACCGGACAAGGACGATTTCTGAAACGAAGGGAGGAGCCTACATGTCGACAATCAGCGGCTATCACCATCTGACGATGAGCACCGACGGAGCTCAGGAAGATTTCGACTTCTACACCAAGGATCTGGGCCTCTATTCGGTCAAGCGCACGGTGCTGTTCGACGGAACGATCCCGGTCTATCACCTCTACTACGGCTCGCGGAATGGCCACGAGTCGACGATCATCACGACCTTCCCGTTCCGCAAACCCGGCGTTTATGGCCGCCGCGGCACCAACCAGTCGAAGATCGTGCAGCAGGCGATCCCGGTCGGCGCCTCCGACTTCTGGGTCAACCGGCTGAACGAGCGCGGCATTGCCGCCACCAAGTCGAACCGGTTCGGCCTTGATCGCGTGGACTTCAAGCATCCGTGCGGGATCGAACTGCAACTGGTTGAAAACCCCGGTGACAACCGGACTCCGATTGCCAACGAGGAGCAGGGCATCTCGGCCGAACACGGCATCAAGGGCATTTATGGCGGCGTCGTCGCGGTCACCGATCGCAACGCGATGGACGACTTTTTGACCATCGCCTTGCCGCTGAAAAAGATGGCCGACGATGAAAACGGCATGGCCTATGAAGTGCCGAACGCAAACGGCCCGCGCAGCGTCGTTGAGGTCATGGAAGTGCGGGACCAGCCGCAGGGGACCTGGACGCTGTCCGGTGGGACCATCCACCACTTTGCGCTCAATACCGGCAATGAGGAAAACCAGATGAAGCTGCGCGCCCATATCGAGGGCCTCGGCTTCACCGACATTTCTGAGCAGAAGGACCGCAACTACTTCAAGTCCTGCTACGTCCGCTCGCCGGGTGGTGCCCTGTTCGAACTGGCCTGGACGGTTCCGGAAGGTTGGGCGAAGGATGAGCCGGCCGACGCGATCGGCAAGACCCTGGTGTTCCCGCCATGGTTTGAAGACCGCCGGGCCGAACTGATTGCAGGCCTTGAGCCGGCCAGCTTCCAGGATGCCTGAGGTGATGGCGAGCCTTCGGATCCATATGTCGGGACGCCGGACTATCGAGGCGCAGCCATGACCGTGATCTTGCCTGAAACCTTCGTGTTTGCGGGCATCACCACCCGTGTCGTGTTCGGCTCGGGCACCTTGGCGCAGACCGGCGCCGAGGTGGAGCGCCTTGGCCGCAGCCGGGCGTTGGTTTTGTCCACCCCGCAGCAGGCTGATCAGGCAAACCACTTGGCGTCAGCCCTCGGGGCACTTTGCGTCGGCACGTTTGCCGAGGCGACGATGCACACGCCGATTGATGTCACCGGGCGCGCGGTCCTCGCTTTCGAGAACTCGGGTGCCGATTGTGTCGTCGCGATCGGCGGCGGATCGACGATCGGGCTCGGCAAGGCGATCGCCACGCGCACCGGTGCCGACCAGATCGCGATACCCACGACCTATGCCGGGTCCGAGATGACGGACATCCTCGGCGAAACCGAAAACGGGGTGAAGACGACCCGGCGCGATCCGTCGATCCGGCCGGAAACCGTGATCTACGATGTCGACCTGACGCTCGGCCTTCCGGCGGCGATGACGGTCACGTCGGCGCTCAATGCCATCGCCCACGGGATAGAGGCACTGTATGCGCCGGACGCCAATCCGGTCTTGTCGCTGATGGCGCTGGAAGCGATGCGCGCCTTCAAACAAGGCTTGCCGGTTCTCAAATCCGATCCGGAAAACCGGCAGGCGCGCGCTTCGGTTCTCTATGGCGCCTGGCTTTGCTCGACCGCGCTCGGTCATGTGACGATGGGCCTGCATCACAAGCTCGCGCACACGATCGGCGGGACCTTCAACACGCCGCATGCCGATACCCACGCCATCCTGCTGCCACACACGGCAGGGTTCAACGCCGGCGGCACGGATTCGCTTGCGCCGGTCGAAATGATCTTCGGCGGCGCGCCCGGCGCTGCGCTCTGGGATTTCGCCAGGGCATCGGGCGCACCGCTCGCGCTCGCCGATCTCGGGCTGAGCCAGGCCGACCTCGACAAGGCCGCCGATCTGGCCGTGCAGAACAGTTACAAAAATCCCCGGCCCTTCAATCGGGCCGACATCCGCGACCTCCTGCAGGCGGCCTGGGAGGGCCGTCGGCCGGGCATCTGACATCACGTTTTCAAAGGGAGGAAAGACCATGATTTCACGCAGGACACTTCTGAAGACTGCCGCCGCCACCGGTCTCGTCACCGTTGGCCCCGGCCTTGCGATGCCGGCCATCGCGCAGGGTCGCAAGATCCGCATCGGCTATGTCAGCCCGCAGACCGGACCCCTTGCCGCCTTCGCCGAAAGCGACGCCTACAACATCGAGGCGTTCCTCGCCTCGGAAGCGGGCGCGAACTTCGAGGTCATCGTCAAGGACAGCCAGTCCAACCCCAACCGCGCCGCCGAGGTCGCCAAGGAACTGATCGTCGACGACGAGATCAACCTGATGCTCGTCGCCTCCACCCCCGAGACGACGAACCCCGTCTCGACCACCTGCGAAGCCGAGGGCGTGCCCCTGATCTCGACCATGGCGCCCTGGCAGCCCTGGTTCATCGGCCAGCAGGGCAATCCGGGCGATCCGGCGTCCTGGACGCCCTTCACCTATGCCTTCCATTACTTCTGGGGGCTGGAAGACGTGATCGCCGTCTTCACCAACATGTGGAACCAACTTGACACCAACAAGCTTGTCGGCGGCCTTTTCCCGAACGATGCCGACGGCAACGCCTGGGGCAACCCCGAGGTCGGCGTCGGCCCCGGCTTCGCGGCGGCGGGCTATACCCTGACCGATCCGGGTCGCTACCAGAACCTGACCGACGATTTCAGCGCCCAGATCAACGCCTTCAAGGCGGCGAATGTGGATATCGTGACCGGCGTGGTGATCCCGCCCGACTTCACGACCTTCTGGAACCAGGCCAAGCAGCAGGGCTTCAACCCCAAGGCCGCGACCGTCGCC
>JBGSWL010000155.1:0-9479 GCA_041752455.1 Roseitalea sp.
GACCGTCGAGCGAGCCAGCAGTGGCCGCCCGGACAGGCCACCGGTTTGCGGTGCGGTTTGCGTCAGCCCGGCGCGCGACAGCGTGGTGTTGGAAACGATGATGCCGTCGATGCCCTTGTCGGTCACCTCGGCGACGATGTCTTCAAGTTCGCCATCACTGACGTCTGGCGCAATCTTCAGGAAGATCGGCACGCGGCTGCCGGTTTCCTCCACGCCGGCAATGCGCGCCTCGCCGATCCGCGCCAGAAGCTCGGCCAGTTGCGCCCGCGCCTGCAGGTCGCGAAGGCCCGGCGTGTTGGGCGAGGAAACGTTGACCGTGAAATAGGAGGCAAGCGGATAGAAACGCAGGACCCCCTCGACATAATCGCGCACCCGGTTGTCGGTGTCCTTGTTGGCGCCGACATTGACGCCGACGATCCCGCCGCGCCCGGCCCGCGCCGCAAGCCGCTTGAACGCCGCCGCATGGCCCTCGTTGTTGAAGCCGAGCCGGTTGATGACGCCGTGGTCCTGCGCAAGGCGCATGACGCGCGGGCGCGGATTTCCCGTTTGCGGTTGCGGCGTCACCGTGCCGATCTCGGTAAAGCCGAAGCCTTGTGCGAGCATGGCGTCCGGCACCTCGGCATTCTTGTCGAAACCTGCAGCAACGCCGACCGGGTTGGCAAAGGCCAGCCCCGCGACCGTCACCGCAAGGCGCGGGTCGGCGGTCAAGGCCGGTGCGGGAACCAGTCCCGTCTTCAGTGCCTTTATCGCAAGGCCGTGAGCGGTCTCCGGATCGAGTCGCCCTGCAACGGCGAGGCCGAGCCGATTGACGAGTGTGCCAGCAAGACTCATGACGACGTGGGGACCGCGTCGGGCATGACGTGGACGCCGTCCGGCCCGAGCGCCAAAGGTGCATGCCAGGCCACATGCGAAAGATCGAGCACGCGATAGAGATGGGGAAACAGCGCCCCGCCGCGCGATGGTTCCCACTTGAGCGCGCTGCCGAGCCGGTCAGCGTTGACCGCCGCCAGAACCAGATCATCCTGACCAGCAAAATGTTTTGCAGCGGTCTCGGCGACCTGCGATGCGGTCGAAAAATGAATGTAGCCGTCGGCGAGATCGACTGGCGCACCGGAAAACGCGCCCGCTGCTTGCGCCTGCGCCCACTGTTCGGTGGTGAGGATCTTGTAGATCAGATGGTCCATGGCCCTGTCATGATCAGCCACAAAGGCGCTGGCAAGGTCTTCGCGCAAAACCGGCGCAATTTTCACCGCTTCATCACAATCCCGGCATCTTTGCCGCGCATGACAATCGGGAAACTTGGGCGCGAGGAGAAACCGATGACCCGAAACCATGCTTTTCATTTCACTGCCGTCTGCCTTTTGGCAGCAACGACCGCTTCGATGGTCATTCCCGCGAGTGCCCAGACCGGTCGGTTCGTCATGGAAAAGACCGACGATGGTTATGTGCGCATGGACAGCGAGACCGGCGACATTTCGGTTTGCACCGTGCAAGGTGCGCAGATCGTCTGCAAGTCTGCCGCCGATGAACGCGCCGCATTCCAGGGCCAGATCGAAGCGCTGGAGGCGCGTGTCGCCGTCCTCGAACGCCGTCTGGCTGCGGGCAATCTGCCTGCTCCGGCCATCAGCGAAGGTCTTCCGAGCGACGAGGAATTCGAGCGCAGCCTGACCTACATGGAAAAATTCATGCGCCGCTTCATCGGCGTCGTGAAGGACCTCGAAGGCGACAAGCCGATCTGACGGCGCTTGATGTCACCCCGGGCGGCCGCGTTCGAGGATCGCCTCGATGAGGTCGAGCACGTTGGCACTCTCGGCCATCGGCATCACCGGGTGACTGGTAAGCCCTTGGCCGAGCGCCGCCTGGACAGCCATCGCCTGAAACTCGAGGCCGCTCCCCGCCCTCTCGAAGGCTTCCGTCCGGCCTGACGCCAGAAATGGCAGCTTGCGCGCCAGACGGCCTTGAAAGCTTGAAGCGGACGGCAGCGTTTTCATGGTGCTGGACCAGATCGTCAGCGAAGGCCCGGTCAGGAAGTGCCGGTTGATCCGGATCGCGCCCTTCGTGCCGAGAATGTCGAATGTGTTGTCGCCCGGGTTTGTGTTCTCTTCGATAAACCCGGCAGTCAGATCGACAGGTACGCCAGATGCCGTCGTCAAATGCGCTGTCATCGCCCGATTGACACCATTCGGCGCAGCGTCCCAGGCGGCGCGTTCCAACCTCATCGGGCCGGTCAGATAGTGTGCCACCGAGAGCGGATAAACGCCGAGATCATGCAACGCCCCGCCGCCGAGTGCCGGATCAAACAGCCGGCTGGACGGATCGAACGGGCGGTGGAAGATCAGGCTCGCCTTGACCGCGCGGATATTGCCGATCGCCCCGGCTTCGATCATCGCCCGCGCGCGCTGCACCGAAGGCAGGAACCGGGTCCACATCGCCTCCATCGCAAAGACACCGGCTGCTTTGGCCGCAAGGTCGATCTGCCTCGCCTCCGCCGCCGTCATCGTGACCGGCTTTTCGATCAGAACCGATTTGCCGGCATCGATTGCCGCCAGCGCTTGCGCGCAATGCTCCGTGTGGGGCGAGGCGATATAGACGATGTCGAGCGCCGGGTCGGCCAGAAACGCTGCCGCATCACTGTGCGCCTGTCCGAAACCGTGCCGGTTTGCGAACGCTGCCGCGCGGCCCGCATCGCGCGAGCAGACAGAATGCAATCGCGCGCCGGCCACGTGACGCAAGTCCTCGGCAAACCGCCGCGCAATCTCGCCCGTTGCCCAAACTCCCCATGCGCAGGTTTGATCTTTGTCGGGCGCCATCAGTGCATTGCCTTCCCATCAAGGTTTCGGCGCGAACTTGGCACAGCCTCGGTGATTTGCCACGCCCGAAGCCGTCAAATCATGGTCATGGCGGCACTGTCATCATCGTGTCGCTTTTCCCGTTGGCTTTGTCTGGACAGGGCGTGATTTGCTGTTATAACCCGCCGCAATTCCGGCAGGCTGACGCCGCCGGTTCCCCCGTCCCGCAAGCACCCTTTCCGGTTCTGACGGGACGTTTGAAGACCCGATGCCCGGGTAGCTCAGGGGTAGAGCAGCGGATTGAAAATCCGCGTGTCGGTGGTTCAAATCCGCCCCCGGGCACCATTTTTATTCAGCAAGATCAATGTGTTGTGGTTCTATTGCCTGCTAAGCGACCTGCGCCGCACGCTAGGGCGAAACTAACCGCGCCTGCAATGGATTCCGAGCCCTTATGTAGTGCGACGTCGAATAGGCCGTCACATCCAAGCGCACTCGTCAGATGTGCAATTCAATCCACTTCGAATTGGGTGACGAAACGGTGGCAATCCCGGTTTTCATGGGATCAGCCCGCGTAGCCGAAATAGGTCGGCAGCCACAGGACGATCTGCGGAAACAGGATCATCAACAGAAGGGCCGCAACCAGCGCCAGAAGGAACAGCCAGATCTCGGCGATGATCTCGCCGAGCGGAATGCGCGTCACCGCATTGATGACAAACAGCAGGATTCCATAGGGCGGGGTGATGAGCCCGATCATGCAGTTGACGACGGACACGACACCGAAATGCACAAGATCGATTCCCAGTTCCCGGCAGGCCGGCAGGAACAGCGGCAGGATCACGAGAATGATGGTCGTTGCGTCGAGCACGCAGCCGAGCAGCAGCAGCAGCAGGTTGACCGACAACAGGAAGAGCAGCGGATCCACGTCAAGGCCGACAAGGGCGTTGGCCATCATGCCCGGAATATTCTCCGAGGCGACGACATAGTTGAGGATCAGCGCGCCGCCGATGACGAGGCCGACCGTCGCCGAAGAGCGGGCGCTTTCGGCCAGGATTTCGTAGAAGCGTCTGAACGACAGCGCCCGGTAGAACAGGGTGGCCAGGACCAGTGCGTAGAACGCGGCAAGCGCTGCGGCTTCCGTCGGCGTCGTCACCCCGCCATAAATGCCGTAGAGCAGGATCGCCGGCATCATCAGCGCCGGGAACGCATTGACCGTGAGTTTCGGCAGCTCTGACAGCGGCACCGGCTCTTCGAGCGCAAAGCCGCGGCGGCTGGATATCCACCAGTTCATCACCATCAGCACCGCGCCGATAAGGAGACCCGGCACGATACCGCCGAGGAACAGGTACCCGATCGAGGTGTTGGAGATGAGTGCGTAGAGCACCATCGGGATAGACGGCGGTATGATCGGACCGATGGTGGCCGACGCCGCCGTGATCGCCGCCGCATAGCCTCGCGTATATTGGCCGCTCTTGGTCATCATCTCGATGATGATGCGCCCGATGCCCGCCGCGTCCGCGATCGCCGAACCGCTCATGCCGGAAAAGATAAGCGATGCCACGATGTTGACATGTCCCAATCCGCCGCGAAACCGGCCGACCAGCCCGACGCAGAATTGCAGCAGCCGTTCCGAGATCGTGCCGGCATTCATGATGTTGGCCGCGACGATGAACAGCGGCACCGCCAGAAGGATGAAGCTCTGGTAGAGCCCGTCCATCAGCACCTTGCCGGCAACTCCGATGCTGTTTCCGCCGACAGCCAGATAGACGAAGGCCGAGATCAGGATTGCATAGGCCACCGGAGCGCCGATGGCTGCCAGCCCGAAAAGCGTTGCGATGCAGAGCAGGAATTCGAGGCTCATTCGTCGAGCCGCCGCTCGGCATGGTGCACGGCCGGTTCTTCGACTCCGTTGCGGACGGCATCCACCGCGCGCCACAGATAGCGGGCGGCAACGGCCACCAGAAAGACGATGTAGATGGCGTAGATGTCACGCATCCTGACCCAGTCGCCGAACACCGTGGAAAGGGTGGCGGTTTTCTTCAGGCGCAGGATCGCAAAGCGGTCCAGCGTCGGCGCAATCGATGCGATCAGCCCGATGGCGATGGCCAGCCCGGCGATCACCGCAAACCACATGCGCAGGCGCGGGTTCACGGCAAAGTAGAGGAGGTCGAAGGTGACGTGATCACTTTCCCGCACCACGAAGGCGCAGGACCAGAACACAAGCCAGACCCATAGCGCCAGGCAGAACTCCAGCGTCCAGCCGAAATTGGACGGCGCCAGCAACGGAAACGTCTCGGCAATCACGGGAACTCGCGCTGAATAGCGCACGAGGATCTGGATCACGAAGGTGGCAAACATCGCCGCCATCATCGCGGCAGCCACCGCTTCTGCTGCGCGCAGGGCACCATTTGTCAGGGATTTCATGCGCGTGCCTCCCGTATCCTGAGACAACAGCCGGTCAGGATGTCCTCGGAGAAGAATGGCGGGGGACGCACGCGTCCCCCGCTCCGGGCGCGGTCAGTTGCCGAGCGCGTTGATCGTGGCCAGAAGGCCTTCAGGCCATGCAGCAGCGAATTCCGAGCCGACATACTGACCCTGGACATGTTCGCGGAAAGCCTTGAGATCGGGTTCGTAGACCTCGACGCCGTTCTCGTTGAGGAAGGCGACGAGTTCTTCTTCCTTCTTGAGCTGCGCCTGGCGGCCGCTCTCGGCGGCATCGACAGCCGCCTTCTCAACGGTTGCCTGCTGTTCCGGGGTCAGCTTGTCCCAGACGGCTTTCGAGAACGCGACATAGTTCAGGTCGACGAGGTGCGCCGTCAGGCTGACCTGCTTGGTCACTTCATAGAACTTGGCATCGACGACGGTCGGCAACGGATTGTCCTGGCCATCGACCGATCCGGTCTGGAGCGCTGTATAGATTTCGTTGAACGCCATCGGTGTCGGGTTGGCGCCAAGCGCCTTGCCGAGGAACTGCCAGGCATCCGAACCCGGCATGCGCAGGTTCACGCCGGCAAGGTCCGCCGGTGTCATGACGTTCTTTTCCGCGCGCGGGAAGCGCAGGTTCACATGGCGCTTGCCGAGATACATGACAGCGAGCAGCTTGACGCCCAACTCGTCCTCGACCTTTTTCTTGAACGGATCCATCAGCGCATCATTGAAGACGGCGACCTGATGTTCGGCGCTCTGGTGAACGTAGCCGGTCGCAAAGATCGAGAATTCCGGGAAGAACGTCGCCAGTTCCTGCGCCGAGGTGATCGACATTTCCAGGTCGCCCGAAGAAATGGCTTCCAGTTCGCTGCCTTGTGCAATCAGCGATGCGGAGTAGTGCGGTTTGTACGAGGCGAAGGCCTCGACAGCCGGTGCAAAGACCGTGGCAAGCGCGACCGACCGCTGGTCGGTTTCCGATGCCGGGGTCGACATGCGCAGCGTAATCTTGTCCTGGGCCGAGACGGAGCCAGCGGCCATGGCGAGCATGGCAAGTGCAGTTCCCGCGCCGAGCAGGGCGCGGCGGGTGATTGACGACATGGTTGTTCCTCCCAAACAGTGGTCGGGAGTTTACACTCCCGCCACCATACCATCGAAAATTGGCATGAACGGCAAGTGCTCTTAACCCATATATCCGGTTTCGTATGATATTATGCTATCCAGCGACTATCGACAGGCTGGTGCGGGTCCGCGTCACCGCATCCTCAACCCCGCCATTGATGTGCTTGCGCAGGATCGCGGCAGCACGCACCGCATCGCGTGCCAGTGCCGCGTCCTTCAATGCGCGGTGCTCTTCGGCGGCAATTTCGCCGCGAAAGGTCAGTCCGATCATCTGGTAGCGCAAATACTTGTCGAAGACGGACCCGTGCACGGCCAGAAGCGCGCGCGATCCCGCGCCGGCAATCAGCGCGCGATGGAATTGCCAGTCGGCCGACTTCCATTGCTCGCGCACGGATGTGTCGCCGGACATCATCTTCGTTTCCATTGCGTGCAGTTTATAGTGGGCAGCAACCACATCGGCCTCCCAGTCCAGATCGCCATCGGCGATGGCCTGCTCCAGCGCATGCACCTCGAGCAGGATGCGCAGTTCGGCGACCTCCCGCAGATCGCGCTCGGAAATCGGCGTTACCTGGAAGCCCTTCTGGCCTTCAGCCGTGACAAACCCCTCCGAACTGAGCCGGTTGAGGATTTCGCGCAGCGTTGTGACAGAAATCCCGTAAGTCTTGCGCAAACCCTCCAGACGCAGTTTCGCGCCGGGTTTCAGCCGCCCGAAGATCAGGTCGTTGCGCATGGCGCGATACGCGGTTTCGCCAACCGTATCGCTTGTCGCCGGATCGTCGATCATGCCGCATCCCTTCAATCGCCTTGACCATCAAGTGGAATATAGGACAAAAAGGAAAATATAGGCAATTGCGGAATGGCTGCACGCCAAGCCGCCGCATCCGCCTCGGGGAGAATACGACACATGCGTATCGCGGTCGCCGGTGCAGGTCTGATCGGCAGGAGACATCTCGATGCGATCCGCGCCGCGGGTGCCGATGTGCACAGCGTCATCGATACCGACCCGGCGGCTGCCGCCATCGCGGCGCAACACAACGCAGCCTTTCACACGTCTCTTGAGAGTGCATTGGCGGAGCGTCCGGACGGGATCGTCATTGCGACACCGAATTCATCCCATGAAGCTGGTGCGCTTGCTGCCATCGCCGCCGGCATTCCGGTGCTGGTCGAAAAGCCGCTGGCAACTGATGTCGCGTCCGCCCGCCGGATCGTCGAAGCTGGCGAAAGCGCCGGTGTGCCTGTGCTGACCGGTCACCATCGCCGCCACATGCCGGTGATTGCGCGGGCCCGAGACCTGATCGCTGCCGGAGACCTCGGACGGATCGTCAGCGTGCATGTGACGTTCTGGATCGCCAAGCCCGACAGCTATTTCGAGACGTCATGGCGGCGGCAGAAGGGGGCAGGGCCGGTCCTCGTCAACCTGATCCACGAGATCGACCTGCTGCGTCATCTGGTCGGCGAAGTGTCGGCCGTCAGCGCATTCAGCGCCAATTATGTGCGCGGACATCCGGTCGAGGATGCCTTTGCCGCCATCCTTGCATTCGACAACGGCGCCCTCGGCACGGCGCAGGTCTCGGACGCCGTCGTCTCGCCCTGGTCCTGGGAACTGACGGCGCATGACAATCCCGCCTATCCGCCGACAGGCGAAAACGCGCTGCTGATCGGCGGCACCGAGGCGTCGCTCGCGTTGCCGCGCGGCGAGATCTGGAGCGACAATGGCGCGCGCGACTGGTTCCAACCGATTTCACGCACGACGTTCCCGCGCACCGACGCAGATCCGATCGTGGCCCAGATCGCCAATTTCATCGGCGTGATCACCGGGAGCCAAACGCCGGTCTGCTCCGGTCGCGAAGGACTCAAAAGCCTTCAGACATTGTCCGCGCTGATGCAAGCGGCTGAAACCGGCCAGACCGTGAGGCTTGCGGCATGATCTCCGGTCATACCCGTCTCATCGCCCATCTCGGCGTGCCGACCGAAAGCTTCAAGGCACCGATGATCTGGAATCCCTGGTTCGAGGCCGCCGGGATCGATTGCGTCGTTATGCCGATGGGCTGCGAAAGCGCCTATCTGGCCGACTTCGTGCCGCCGCTGTTCCGCCTGCGCAACATTGCCGGTGCGCTGGTCACCATGCCGCACAAGGTGGCCGTGGTCGACCTGCTCGACGAGATGAGCGCGACGGTCAAGGTCTGCGGCTCCTGCAATGCCGTGCGCCGCGACGCGCAAGGCCGGCTTGTCGGCGACATGTTCGACGGCGAGGGTTTTGTGCGCGGTGTCCTGCGCGCTGGACGCACACTTGTGGGCCGATCGGCTCTGGTCATCGGCGCCGGCGGTGTCGGCTCGGCGATTGCCGCATCGCTGGCCGCGGCAGGAGTTGCACGCATCGCGGTCCACGATGTCCAGTCTGAAGCAGCTGATGCCCTGGCCGGACGGCTGGCGGTTCACTATCCGGCGCTGACGGTGAACGCAGGCTCGAACGATCCCGCCGGTCATGACATCGTCGTCAATGCAACCCCGCTCGGCATGAAGGATACCGATCCGCTGCCGCTCGATGTCACGCATCTGGCCCCCGGCATGTTCGTCGGCGAAGTGGTGATGAGCCGCGAGGAAACGCCCTTCCTTGCCGCCGCCCGAAAGACCGGTTGCGCGACGCAAGTCGGAACCGACATGCTGTTCGAACAAATTCCCGCCTATCTGGAATTCTTCGGGTTTGCGGCTCCATCCTCCGATGAACTGCGCAAGCACGCGCGCATCCGCTACTGAAAGGCCTCGCCATGGAACTTCCGCACAACCCCTTCAAGGCAGCCCTTGCAGAAGGTCGCCAGCAGATCGGACTTTGGGCCTCGATCAATGATGCAACCGTCGCCGAAATGATGGGCACCTGCGGCTATGACTGGATGCTGTTCGATTGCGAGCATTCCTCGATCGAGCGAAGCGACATTCCGGGGCTGTTGCGCGCCCTTGCTGCCTCGCCGACCGAAGCTGTGGTGCGTCCTGTTTCGCTTGACCCGGCCGAGATCAAGAAACTGCTCGATTTCGGTGCCCGCAACATCCTCGTTCCCTATGTCCAGACGGTCGAGGAAGCAGAACTGGCCGCGCGCGCCGTCGCCTATGCCCCGGCCGGGATGCGCGGCGTCGCCGGCATCACGCGGG
>JBGSWL010000156.1:0-4353 GCA_041752455.1 Roseitalea sp.
GCAGCCAGCCTTGACTGAGCTCGCCCGAAACCGCGTGGCGCTGGCGGTCTGCCGCGACCGGCATGGCCAGCTGGTCGGGTACTGGCGCGATGTCGCCGACGGTCGCGCGGTTGCCGCCAAGACTGTTAAGGCCACCGGAGCCCGATGATGGAGATCACCTTTCTCAAAGACTGGCTCGGCCTCATCTCGGTCGCGATCGCGGTTGGCACGTCGATCTATGCGTGGATCACCTCCCGCTCGTCGGTCAATGAAAAGGCGATCCTCGTATTGCATGAAAAGTACGCAGTCCATGAAGGACGGCTCCGCGACCTCGAAAACGAGATGCGGCACATGCCGGCCAAGGATGATGTGACGGAGCTGAAGATCACGATCGCCGAGATGAAGGGCGTCATCGGCAAGCTCGACACGACCGTCGAAGGCGTCGGGCGAACTGTCCGGCGGATGGAAGATTTTCTGATGAAGGACAAGTGAGCATGGACAAGTCGTTTGAGGAGCACCTGGCCGCTGACGCGCGCCTGACCATTTTGAAGGCGCTCGCCGATGAAACCGACGGTCGGCTCAACGAGGTCCTCCTGTCGGTTCATCTCGATCGCGGCGGTTACCGCAAGAGCCGCGAATGGCTGCGCACACAATTGCGTGCACTGGCGGACGTCAACGCCATCACACTGATGGACGCAGGCAGCGTCATGATTGCCGCCATCACCCGCGCCGGTGTTGACCATGTCGAGCGCCGCACCGTGATCGAGGGCATCGCCCGACCAGCGCCGGAGTTCTAAGCCATGGCTGACCGTCCCGGCCGCGGCCGTCTGTCCTCGATCGACCAGCTGCCGTCGGAGGCCGACGATGTCATCAAGTGGGCGTCCAACGAGCTTTTGGAGCGCAAGCGGACGCAGGCCGATATCCTTTTCGAGTTGAATGACCGGCTTGAGGCCATCGGATGCGAGACGCTGTCGCGCTCGGCCTTCAATCGCTACTCGACCCGCAAGGCGGCGATCGCCCGCGGCCTGCAGGAAAGCAGCGTGGTTGCCCGCGAGGTTGTCGATGCGCTCGGACCGGACAAGGCCGACAATGTCACGGTGCTTGTCGTCCAGCTGATCAAGCAGGCGGCTTTCGAGATCCTCGAAAAGGGCAATGTCGGATCCAAGGCGCTTGCCGAGCTTGGCCGCGCGCTCTCGCTTGCCGTCTCGGCACAGAACCTTTCGATGGACACCCGCCGCAAGCTGGAATTGGAAAACGCCAAGCTGATCGCCAGCGCGGTCGACAAGGCTGGCGCCGCACGCGGCCTGACACCAGAGACCGTCGAGGCGATCAAGGCGTCGATCCTCGGGATCCGCATCGCGCCGGCCGATGCTGCTGCACCGGCGGGCCCTGAAGCCGATGTCGCTGCGGCGCCAACCGAGGCCGCGGCAGATGAATGAGCCAGCGCTCGCCATTTCGATCGCCGACAAGCCCGGGCGCCTGATCACCGAGGCGGAATGGGCATCGCACCGCAAGACGACGCTCGATGCCAATGTCGTGCGGCTGCTGCGCAAGGCAAACGACAATATCCCGGATGTGCTTCTTGCCTACCAGAAGCGGCTGCTGGCGACGACCGCTGCATACTCTGTGACCGTTTGCGAAAAGAGCCGGCGGACCGGAGCCACCTGGGCGCTTGGCGCCGATGCGGTTTTGACCTCTGCGGCGGCGCGCGGTGCCGGTGGCATGGACACGCTCTACCTCGGCTACAATCTCGACATGACGCGCGAGTTCATCGACGTCTGCGCCATGTGGGCGCGGGCCTTTGACCGCGCCGCGACAGAGGTCTCGGAATTCATCTGGTCCGATACCGACAGCCGCGGCGAGCCGGTCGGCATCCAGGCGTTCCGGATCCGGTTTTCATCGGGCTTCGAGATCCTCGCGCTCACCTCGCGGCCGCGCTCGCTGCGCGGCCGGCAAGGTTATGTCATCATCGACGAGGCAGCCTTTCATGATGACCTCGAAGAGGTTTTGAAAGCCGCTCTCGCCTTCCTGATCTGGGGCGGCAAGGTTTGCGTGATCTCGACGCACGATGGCGAGGACAACGCCTTCAACCAGCTGGTCCAGGATGTGCGCGCCAAGCGCAGACCTTATGGCCTGGTCCGCTTTGATTTCGATGAGGCGCTGCACGACGGACTTTATGAGCGGGTCTGCCTCGTCCAGGGCAAGCCATGGTCGGTCGAGGCCGAGGCGCTCTGGCGCGGCGAGATCGTTTCAGCCTATGGCGAGGGCGCCGACGAAGAGCTGTTCTGCGTGCCCTCAAAAGGCTCCGGCGTATTTCTCGCCGGCTCGCTGATCCGCCAAGCGATGCGTGATGACCGTCCGGTGCTGGTCTGGGACCTGCCCGACAGCTTCGTGCATGAGCCCGACGATATCCGCATCGCTGCCGCCATGGCATGGTGCGAGGAACATCTTGGTCCGGTGATGGCCGGGCTCGATCCGCATGCCCGCCATTCGCTCGGCGGCGACTTCGGCCGCGTGCATGACCTGACTGTCTTCTGGCCGATCGCGGTCACCCGCGCCATGGTCCACGAGACCCCGTTCGTGGTCGAGCTCCGCAAGGTCCCGTTTCGCGAGCAGGAGCTGATCGGCAAGTACATCGCTGCGCGCCTTCCCGGCCTGTGCGGCATTGCGCTTGACGGCACCGGCATTGGCGCGGCGGTCTCCGAGCGCTTCCTGCAGTTTTTCGGCGAGGGTGTCGTCACCGTCATCCATCTGAGCCAGACCTGGTATCGCGACAACATGCCGGTGATGAAGGGCCTGTTCGAGGACCGTGAATTCACCATCCCGAAGGACGACAACATCTTCGGCGACTTCCGGCTGCTGCAGATGGTCAATGGCGTCGCGCAGATCCCGTCAGACAAGCGCACGCTCGATGGGGCGCGCAAAGACAAGCGCCGGCATGGCGACGGTGCGGTGGCCGCGGCTCTTGCCATCTTTGCTGCCGGCCATGATGGCCCCGCCTACACCGGCTATATCACCGACGAGGCCAATATGAGCGGGTCCGCTTTCGTCGGCGAGGACGACAACGGTTATGGAGGCCGCAGCCTATGGTAACGCGCCGCTCAAGCATTCTCGGTCCTGATGGCATGCCGGTCGAGGTGGCGGTGCTTGGCGAAGAGGTCGCGGTGCCGACCATCGCCGGCGTTCGCCGCACGGTCGAGGACCGGCAGGCAACAGGCCTGACGCCCGAGCGCCTGGCGCAGATCCTTCGCCAGGCCGAGACCGGCCACGGCCGGGCCTATCTGACGCTCGCGCTGGAGATGGAGGAGCGGTACCTGCACTATGCATCGCAGGTCCAGACCCGCCGGCTTGCGATCGAGGGCATCGATCCGGTGATCTCGGTTCCGGAAGGCGTTCCGGCCAAAATTGCCGACGCGGTCAACGAGATGATCCTCGACGACAGTGCCTTCCGATCGGCGTGCGGCGATATCACCTCGGGCATCTCGCAAGGCTATGGCGTGGTCGAGCCGATCTGGGAATATGAGCGGAAGCACCTGCGACCGGTCGCCTACAAGTGGCGCGACCCGCGGTTCTTTGTCTTCGACCGCCTGACGCTCTCGACGCTGCGCCTTGCAACCGATGCCGATCCGTTCGAAGGCGAAGAGCTGCCCCGTCACAAGTTCATCACGCATATGCCGCGCACCCGCGTCGGCATTCCGCTGCGTGCCGGCATGGCCCGCCCGGCGGCCTGGGCGTTCCTGATCCAGTCGTTCGCCCTCAAAGACTGGGCGGCGTTTTCCGAGATCTACGGCATCCCGTTCCGCCTCGGCCGTTATGGCGCCAACGCCACCGATGCCGACAAGCGCGCACTCCTTCGGGCGGTGCGGATGATTGCCAATGATGGCGCAGCCATTGCGCCGACCGGGATGGAGGTCGAGTTCATCAAGGTCGAGGGCAGCCATGGCGCCGCGGTCTTTGGCGAGCTGATCGATTATGTGGACAGCCAGGTCTCCAAGCTCGTGCTCGGCCAGACCATGACGTCGGACAACGGCTCGTCGATGGCGCAGGCGGCGATCCACAACGAGGTGCGGCTCGATATCCTTCGCGCCGATGGTCGCCAGCTGGCGGCGACGATGAACCGCGATCTGATCGAACCGTTCGTCGCGTTCAATTTCGGGCCGCAGGAGGTCTACCCGGCCATCGAGTTTCCGGTACCGGATCCGGAAGACGTCGAGGTTCTGACCAAGGCGATCGCCGCGATGGTCCCGCTCGGCCTAAGGGTCGGGCAGCGTCAAATCCGCGACAAGCTGGGGCTTGCGGAGCCGGAGGCTGACGAAGACCTGCTGGTGGCGCCGACGCCACCTTCACCGGCACCGGCCCCGGCAGCGCCGGCAC
>JBGSWL010000157.1:0-30829 GCA_041752455.1 Roseitalea sp.
TTCAAGGGCTCGGTCGGGGACTCGCGACGTTTGATCGAGTTGCTCATGAGGCCAGCCTCCGCCCCCGGCTTCTCAGCTCAACGCCACGTTGGCGGCGCTTTCGGGGAGTTCCTCGCCAAAGCAGCGCTGGTAGAACTCGGCAACGAGTGCCCGCTCCAGATCATCGCACTTGTTGAGGAAGGTCAGCCGGAACGACATGCCGATATCGCCGAAGATCTGGGCGTTCTCGGCCCATGTGATGACGGTACGCGGGCTCATTACGGTCGAGAGATCCCCGTTGATGAAGGCCTGACGGGTGAGATCGGCAAGCCGGACCATCTGGTTGACGGTCTGCCGGCCTTCCTTGGTCTGGAACGGCTTTGCCTTGGCGAGAACGATCTCGACCTCGTTGTCGTGCGGCAGATAATTCAGCGTGGTGACGATCGACCAACGGTCCATCTGCGCCTGATTGATCTGCTGGGTGCCATGATAAAGGCCGGTGGTATCGCCGAGGCCGACCGTGTTGGCGGTGGCAAAGAGCCGGAAGGCCGGGTGCGGCCGGATGACTCGGCTCTGGTCAAGCAGGGTCAGGCGGCCCGATGATTCCAGCACGCGCTGGATGACGAACATAACGTCCGGGCGACCGGCGTCGTATTCGTCGAACACAAGCGCGACATTGTGCTGGTAGGCCCAAGGCAGGATGCCGTCACGGAACTCGGTGACCTGCATGCCTTCGCGCACGACGATCGCATCCTTGCCGACCAGATCGATACGGCTGACATGGCTGTCGAGATTGACGCGCACGCACGGCCAGTTCAGGCGCGCTGCAACCTGCTCGATATGCGTCGACTTGCCGGTGCCGTGGTAGCCCGAAACCATGACACGGCGGTTGTGGGCAAAGCCTGCAAGGATCGCCAGTGTGGTGTTGCGATCAAAAAGGTAGTCCGGATCAAGCTCCGGGACATGGGTGTTGGCGACCGAAAAGGCCGGCACCTGCATGTCGATGTCGATGCCGAAGGTCTTGCGCACATCGACACGGGTGTCCGGAAGGTCGATGATGTCGAGGTCGATCTTGTTCATGGTGTTTTCCTGCGGCGGGGCGCTCATCGGGCCCGGATTTTTGTCAGGCGGTTAGCACATGCCCGCTGTCTTTAACAGTTGGTAGGCCTGCACGACATCGCGGAAGCGCTCCTCGGAAGTGCGGTCGCCGCCATTGGCGTCGGGGTGGTGCTTCTTCACGAGTTCCTTGTAGCGGGTCTTGATGTCATCGGAGGTCGCCTCGTCGGTCAGGCCGAGCGTGCGCATGGCCTTTGTCTCCAGCGGCTTGAGGCGGCGCACCGGCTTTGCCTGGCCAAGGCTCGCCCAGCCGCTTGGATCGCGCATGCGCATCGAACGGGCCGATCCGGACTTCATGTCGGAAAAGATCGGCGCGGCGTTGGCGGTCGGATTGGCGACGCCCATCTTCCAGGTCGGACGGTTTCCGGTCAGCGAATCCTTCTGGAACTTGGCGATGTCCTCGTCGTTCAAGCCCTGGAAGTAATTGTAGTTCTTGTTGTATTCGCGAACATGATCGACGCAGAACCAGACATAGGCTCCCTCGCGATCACGGCCGGCGGGTGCCTTGTGGGCACCGGGCAAGCCACAGCCCTCCCACTGGCAGCGGTTGCGCTCGGCTTCTTCTGCCTTGCGCTTCTTGCCGCCCGGGTTGATCCGGATTGAATCAAAATATTTCGAATTGGTAGCCATGGTTCTCGCGTCTTGTGTGACGTATCTTGGGGCAATGACACCCGGAAACAAGGATGGCCCGCGACGAAAGGCGAGCCATATGCTGAGCCTTGGGCCGGGCCGGAAAAAGTGACATATCGGTGTAGCGGTCGCATCGCAGCGAAGCAAGGTTAGAGGTGAAGGTATGGGCCCGGTCGAAGCAATCATTCGCGACAAACTGGCTGCGGCGTTTCAGCCCGAGCGGCTCGAAGTCGTCAACGAGAGCCACATGCATGCCGGGCACCACGCCGGAATGGATGGCACCGGCGAGACTCATTTTCGCGTCCGCATCGTGTCGCCGCAGTTTTCCGGGGTCTCGAGGCTCAACCGCCACAGGGCTGTCAACGACGCGCTGGCGGCTGAACTCGTCGACCTCGTGCACGCTCTTGCGGTTGAGCCGTCAGCGCCCGGCGAGCCGGTCGGCTGGTAATCGCAGCACCACTCAGACCGGGCGGATACGCAGCCGCTTGATGCGGTTCTTCTCGCGCTTCAGGACGATGAAGCGCTTGCCGTGAAACGTGAAGGCCTGCTTTTCAGCGGGGATCGCCTTGGCGTTGTGGATAACCAGACCGGCGACCGTATTGGCATCGTCGTCGGGCAGATCCCAGTCGAGCGCACGGTTGAGGTCACGGATCGGCACAGAGCCGTCGACCAGAACCGAACCGTCAGCCTCGGTCGTAACGCCGGCCACTTCAATGTCGTGCTCATCGGAAATGTCGCCGATGATTTCCTCGATGATGTCTTCGAGTGTCACAAGACCCTGCACTTCGCCATACTCGTCGATGACGATGGCCACGTGAGAATTGCGGCGCAGGAACGCGTTCAGCTGGTCGTGGACCATCGTCGTGTCCGGCACGAACCAGGGCTTTGAAGCGACCTTCAGGATGTCGACCCGCGACGGGTCATTGTCGACCGCGTGCAGCGCCCGCAGCAGGTCCTTGGCATGAACGATGCCGACGATGTTGTCGGTATCGTTGCGCCAGATCGGCATGCGCGTGTGCGGGCTTTCAAGGATCTCGCGGACAATGACTTCCGGCGAATCATCCCCGTTGACCATCCGCATGTTCATGCGGTGAACCATGACGTCGGAGACATCCAGTTCCTGCAGATCGAGCAAGCCTGAAAGCCGGTCGCGGTCTTCCTTGACCACCGAGCCTTCCTCGTGGAGCACCTCGACAGCGCCGCGCAATTCGTCATGGCCTGACAGGATCGACTGGTTTTCGCCAAAGCGGACGCCGAACAACCGCAGGATGCCGCGCACAACCATGTCGACGCCGCGCGCCAAGGGCGAAACGATCGCGACAAAGAGCCGGACGACCGGGACAACGAACAGGGCGAAGCGATCCGTGTAGGCGATGGCCGTATATTTCGGCATCACCTCGGCAAATATGACGAGAAGAACCGTCATGGCGATCGTCGCATAGACCACGCCGGATTCGCCGAAGATCCCGAGCAGCAGCGATGTTGCCAGAGCCGACGACCCGACATTGACCATGTTGTTGCCGATCAGCAGCGAGCCGATCAGGCGTTCCTTGTTCTCGAGGAGTTTGCCGACCGCTGCGGCGTTGGCATTTCCATTGTTTTCAAGCTGCTTCATGCGGCCGCGCGAGACCGCCGTCAGCGCCGTTTCGGAGCCTGAAAAGAACGCCGACATGATGATCAGCAGAATGATGATGCCGGCGGATATGAACAGTTCCATGGTCGCTTTGCTCCGCGCTCCCGCGCTGGTCTGCTTGGTTGATCAACGGTGTGCGACAGCCTTGATCTGATCGTCGAGAAAGGCCTGAACTTCGGACGGGGGGACGTCGCGGGCAACAAATGCCTGACCTATCCCACGGGTAAGGATGAAAGTCAGGCTTCCGCGCGCCACTTTCTTGTCTTGCGCGATGAAGCGCATCAGATCGTCAACGCCCGAAATCCTCAATCGCAATTTTGACAAATCGGTCGGCAGACCGGCAGTTTCAAGATGGTGCCGCACGCGGATCGCATCGTCCGGACTGGCCAGTTTCATCCGTGCCGAAAAGGCGTGCGCCATGACCATGCCGATGGCCACGCCCTCGCCGTGCACCAGAACGTCCGGGTCATATTCGGCGATGCCTTCCAGCGCATGGCCGAAGGTATGGCCGAGGTTGAGGAGGGCGCGATCGCCGGTCTCGCGTTCGTCGCGCGCGACAACCGCAGCTTTGGCACGGCAGGAATGGGCGATGGCGGCAACCCGGGCCGCACCGCCCGCAAACACAGCGGTTGGGTTGGCCTCGAGCCAGTCGAAAAACGCGGCATCGTCGATCAGGCCGTATTTGACGACCTCTGCATAACCGGCGCGAAATTCGCGCGGGCTCAGCGTGTCGAGCACATCGGTATCGGCAATGACCAGCACTGGCTGGTGGAATGCGCCGACGAGGTTCTTGCCATGGGGCGAGTTGATCCCGGTCTTGCCGCCAACGGAGGAATCCACCTGCGCCAGAAGTGTCGTCGGGATCTGGACAAAGTCCATGCCGCGCCGGACCACCGAAGCGGCAAATCCGGCAAGATCGCCGATGACACCGCCGCCGAAAGCGATCACCAGATCATTGCGCTCCAGTCTGGCGGCAATGATGCCTTCGATGGCGGTCTCCAGGAACCCGTAGCTCTTGGTCTTTTCACCGGCCGGCAGGATGATCTCTGCGGCTTGTTTTCCCGCCGCCGAAAGGCTGGCACGCAGCGATGGCAGGTGCAGCGCTGCAACGGTCTCGTCGGTGATGATGGCCAACCGTGCATTCGGGCGCAGTGCGTCGATCATGGCACCCGCCTTGGCAATCAGGCCCGGCCCGATGTGAATGTCATAGGACCGGTCGGCAAGGTTGACGCGGACGGTTTGGCTGCTGACCGGTTCAGACATTGTCGGCGGATCCTTCTGGCGGGGTCTCTCCGCTGGCGAGATGGCTGCGCAAGGCATCGATGATGGACTGCGCCATGGCATCCTTGGTGATGTCGCGCGATTCGACCCGCACGTCTGCTTCGGCGTAGACCGGGTAGCGCACATCCATCAACGCCTGCATGACAGCGCGCGGGTCTTCGTTGCGTAGAAGCGGCCGGGTCGGTTTTTTCAGGACACGCGACATCAGGAGGTCGAGGCTGGCGCTCAACCAGACCGAGACACCGCGCTGCTTGACGGCGTGACGGGTCGCTTCATTCATGAACGCACCGCCACCCGTTGCAATCACCTGGCGTCCGCCGGTCAACAGCCGCGCAACGACGCTGGCTTCGAGCCTGCGGAACTCCGGCTCGCCGAAGGCCGCAAATATCTCCGCCACGGTCATGTTGGCTGCTTTTTCGATTTCGTGATCGGCATCGACGAAGGGAAGAGCCAGACGGCCGGCGAGCTTTCGGCCGACGGCGGTTTTGCCCGCTCCCATCAGGCCGACAAGCACAATGGGCCGATCGCCGAGGCCTTGAGAAATATCCTCGTCGCCACAGGTCCCGATTGTGCCGGTCTCATGGTTCGCCATAGCCGCTTAGCGCATGAAGCCGCCTTTGCTGTCAAGGATCGGCAGACCCGATCCCTGGCCGTGACGACTTGATTTACGTAGCGGAAATTGTGCATTGTTGACCTGGAAGGTTCTGTTTGATGCCCAGCCTGATCAGGTTTCTTGTCTTTCTAGGCGTTCTTGCCGGGCTTGCCTACGGCGGGATGTTTGCGCTTGTGACCATGGTCGAGCCGCAAACGCGCGAGATGACCATTCGCGTGCCAACCGAGCGCTTGACGCTTGGCGAACCGATAGCGCCGGCGTCGACCGGATCGGTGCCCGCAGCGCAGTAGTCAGGGGTTCATTTTCCAAGTGGTAACCCGCCCGGGCTATGGTGCGGGCATGATCGACGCATTTCTTGACATGATGAGTGCGGAACGGGGCGCTGCGGCCAACACGCTCGCCGCATATCGACGCGACCTTGAAGAAGCGGCGCGTTTCGTGCGGTTGCGCTTCGAGGCCAGAATCGAGACGGCGGATACGGCGGCGCTGTCGGCCTATCTGCTTGATCTGGCGGACGCCGGGATGGCGGCCTCCTCGCAGGCGCGCAAGCTTTCTGCTTTGCGGCAATATTATCGCTTTTTGTTCTCGGAAGGCGTACGCAGCGATGATCCGACCGGGCGCCTGAAATCGCCACGCAAGGCGATGCGTCTGCCCGCACATATGGGCGAAGACATCGTGCTCCGCCTCATGGAGAGCGCGCGCATCGAGGCAGACGGCGCTGACACGGCAAGTCCGGCCGGACGCAGGGCGCTGCGGGTGCGGGCGGTGGCGGAACTTCTTTATGCGACGGGGCTTCGCATCAGCGAACTTTGCCTGTTGCCGAAAAGCGCGGTGCTGCGCCCCGAGCCCTGGTTCACGGTCCGGGGCAAAGGCGGGAAGGATCGGCTGGTGCCGCTGGCCGATGTCGCAAGGGAGGCTGCGGTCCGGTATCTGGATGCCACGTCGAACCTTCCGGGTTTCCATGGCTGTCCGTATCTCTTTGCAGACGAGGCGTTCAGCGGCCCGGTCGCAAGGCAGGTCGTTGCGCGGGATCTGAAGGATCTCGGTTGCCGCGCAGGCATTGCCGCCGACCGGTTGTCACCGCACAAGTTGCGGCATGCCTTTGCAACGCATCTGCTGCAGAACGGCGCGGACCTGCGGGTCGTGCAGCAACTGCTTGGCCATGCGGATATTTCGACGACACAAATCTACACCCATGTGCTCGATGAGCGGCTTCGCGATCTGGTTGTGCGACACCATCCGCTTGCACGCGCGAGCTAGGCGCACGGCCTTGACACGGGCTCCGATTGTCGCCACCTGCAGGCCGATAAACGTGCGACACGATGTTCCAAGCGGCATCGTCTGCAACGCACCGTGATTGGCGCAAGGCGCATCATGCGGGGGTCTGCCACTACCATGTACAGCTATCTGGAATTCGAAAAGCCGATCGCCGATCTCGAAGGACAGATCCTCGAATTGAAGAAGCTGGCCGACAGCGGCGACGGGGCGGTGGATGTTGCCGACGAAATCGCCCGGCTGGAAAAGCGCTCCGACGAGGCGCTGGTCGAAGTCTGGCGAAAGCTGACGCCGTGGCAGAAGGCACAGGTCGCCCGCCATCCGGACAGGCCGCATTGCAAGGACTATATCGAGGCGCTGTTCACCGAGTTCACGCCGCTGGCCGGTGACCGCAATTTTGCCGAGGACCATGCGATCATGGCCGGCTTTGCCCGCTACCACGGGACACCGGTTGCCGTGATCGGTCAGGAAAAGGGCGCCGATACCAAGTCGCGCCTGAAGCACAATTTCGGCATGGCCCGGCCCGAAGGCTATCGCAAGGCCGTGCGGATCATGGAACTTGCCGATCGTTTCGGCCTGCCGGTGATCACGCTGGTCGATACCGCCGGCGCTTATCCCGGCATTGGCGCCGAGGAGCGCGGACAGGCTGAAGCCATCGCCCGGTCCACCGAAAAGTGCCTCAATCTCGGCGTTCCGCTGATCTCGCTGATCATTGGTGAGGGCGGTTCGGGCGGGGCGATTGCCATCGCCACGGCCAACAAGGTCTACATGCTGGAACATGCGATCTATTCCGTGATCTCGCCGGAAGCCGGTGCTTCGATCCTGTGGCGCGACAGCGCGCGCGCCCGCGACGTTGCGACCGCCATGAAGATCACGGCGCAGGATCTCCTCGATCTCAAGATCATCGACGGGATCGTTCCCGAACCGCTTGGCGGCGCCCATCGTGACCGTGATGCGGTGATGGCGGAAGCCGATGTTTATCTGGGCAAGGCGATGAAGTCGCTCTCCGGCAAGGACCCTGCCACGTTGCGCCAGATCCGGCGCGAGAAGTTTCTGGCCATCGGGCGCAGTCTCTAGGGCCCGCAAGCCGCATTTCAGCCGCATTCACCGTCATTTTCGGCGAGCGGATGACATTTGCGTGAGCCCTTGCCGCGAAACCTTGCGTCAACGAAACGTCAACTATACTCGCCGATGACCAAGACGATAATGACGAGCAGATCATCAGGTTCCATGCGCAAGATGCGTCT
The DNA here is from genome assembly GCA_041752455.1 of Roseitalea sp. Lineage (GTDB taxonomy): Bacteria > Pseudomonadota > Alphaproteobacteria > Rhizobiales > Rhizobiaceae > JBGSWL01. The sequence continues at coordinate 7,775 of JBGSWL010000157.1, forward strand.
TCTTCCAGCCCTTGTCCTTGCCGCGGCGACTGCGCTTGCCGGTTGCCAGGGCGGCACGTCTGCCATTCTGGCGCTGGGTGCAGTAGCGCCTTTGCCTGACGACGTGGTGCGCGTGATGAAGGCCAAGGGGATGACCAAGTCCTCGCCGATCATGATGCGCATCTTCAAGGAAGAAGCCGTCCTCGAAGTCTGGAAGCAGAACAACGCGGGTCGCTTCGAACTCGTGAAGACCTACGAAATCTGCAAATATTCGGGGGACAAAGGTCCGAAGATTAGGGAAGGCGACCGCCAGGCGCCGGAGGGCTTTTATCTGGTCAACCGGGGGCTCTTGAACCCGAACTCGGACTATCACCTGTCATTCAATCTCGGATTTCCCAATGCCTATGACCGGGCGCATGGCCGCACGGGCACGCATCTGATGGTCCATGGCGACTGCTCGTCAGCGGGTTGCTATGCGATGACCGATGAGAATGTTGCTGAAATCTATGCCTTTGCACGCGATGCCCTGAACGGTGGCCAGCAGGACGCGTTCCAGGTTCAGGCCTTTCCGTTCCGCATGACGGCGCAGAACATGGCGCTGCACCGAGGCAACCCGCATTTCGATTATTGGAAGATGCTGAAGGAAGGCTACGACCACTTCGAACTGACCAAGCGTCCACCGAAAATCGACGTCTGTGAAAAACGGTATGTGTTCAATCACGTGCCTGAAGACGAAAATGCCCGCATCGAGGCTGCGGCCCAGTGCCCGGTGATGACGATGCCCGAGACGCTGGCGACCGCCTACATGGCGCACCAGCGCGTTGAGGCGCTCGCGTTCGAAAAGGCGCTTGCCAAGCTCGAAGGCCGTCCGGTCTCGACGCCCGAACCGGTGCCTGCCATTGCCGTGGCACCTGAGGTTGCGCCAGTGCCGGCCGTGGCGCCGGATGCTGCCACCTACGTGCCGGTCGCACCGGCAGTCGTTGCGCCGCCTGCTCAAGCGCAAACTGCCGTTCAGACAGCGCCGGGCGAAACCGCCGTTGCGGCCGGGCCGTTTCCGGATGCGCCTGCTCCGTCCGCAGTCCCTGCGGTGATGCCACTTCCCGCCACGCGTCCTGCCAACTGAGCGCGACAATGGACGATCAGGTCCCGGTCTTGGATCTACGGGGGCTGAATTGTCCGCTCCCGGTGTTGAAGACACAACGGCGTCTGCGCGACATGATCATCGGTGAAAGGGTCTGGGTCGAGACGACCGATCCGCTGGCTGTCATCGACATCGCGCATTATTGCGCAGAGCGCGGCCATGATTTGATCCAGACCGAAAGCATGACCGGCGGGCACCGCTTCCTGATCGCAAAGGGTCCGGATCAATAGCCGGACGTGACCTTACGGACGCGGGCGCGGGATCGGCACGTCGAACCCGGGTTTCAGGCCGAAGGCCTCAACGTCGGTCGCATCGGGTATCGATGGCCGCTCGGGTTTGGGTTGGGGGATCGGCAGTGCCCCGATCGCCACGCCATTGAACATCGATGCCGACCGACTGGTGCCATCGGCGCCACCAAGCCCGGCGCGCACGGCGACCGGAGCGCGGGTCAGGGCGGTGATCGATGGCGTATCGAATGTGATGAAGCCTTCGATGGCGCGGCCATCCCAGCGGCTGTTGCGCGCTTCCTCGCTGCAGACTGCGCCGCTTACATCGGCCACGGCGCCGTCTGCATCGGGTCCGTCAAAGCTGCCAATGGATCCGATTTGGGAAAGCGTCCCTGCAAACCCTGCTTCCAGCAGTGTCGCACTTTTCTCGGCGCGCGCCTTCTGGCTGCCTTCGCCAAGGACGACGGCGATCAGCGTCCGGCCGTTTCGCGTTGCAGAAGCCACCATGTTGAAGCCCGAGACGCAGACAAAACCGGTCTTCATGCCATCGGCATTGGCAAAACGGCCAAGCAGGATGTTGTAAGTCGGCGTCACCTCTTCGCCGGTGCGGATCGCTTCGGTTGCGAAATAGGCATCGTGCTCGGGAAACTCGCGGCGGATGGTCGATGCCAACAACGCTATATCGCGCGCCGTCGAATATTGCGCGCTGTCATCAAGCCCGTGCGGGTTGGCAAAACGGGTGTTACGCATGCCGAGCGCCCGCGCTTCCGCGTTCATTCTCTCGACAAATTCCGGCACGCTTCCCGAAACCGCTTCGGCCAGCGCCACGGCGATATCGTTGGCGGATTTGACGATCAGCATCTTCAAGGCGTTGTCGACGGTCATGACCGAACCGACGCCGTAGCCCATCTTTGCGGGTGGAACCGAAGCTGCAGCTTCGGACATGCGAACCGGAGCCGACAGCGCCAATTCCCCGTCACGGATCGCCTTGAATGTCACATAGGCGGTCATCAGCTTGGTGAGCGATGCCGGGCTCCAATGCTCGAACGCGTCTTGCGCATGCAACACAGCCCCCGTTGCCTTGTCGACGACGACGGAAGGCGCCGCAACAGCGGAAGCAATGCTGCAAAGTGTGAGCGAGGTGACCAGCGCGAGATGGTGGACGACAAATTTCATGCGTGGCAACCGTATTGCGAGGTCAAGAGGTTGGTTAGCGGACTGAGGTCCGATAGACAAGGATTGTGCCGCAGGCGTGACATCTGGCAAGCAAGATGGTGTCCGCTATGTCCGATGTCAGTCATCTGATCTGAAACAGATCGAGGAATTCATGCCCGTCCTGAACCGTGCCGCCGAAATGCAAGCCGATATCGCCGCCTGGCGCCAGCACCTGCATGCCCATCCGGAACTGATGTTTGATGTCCACGAGACGGCGGCTTTCGTCGCCGCGCGGCTCGCTGAATTCGGTTGCGACGAGGTTGTCACCGGTCTCGGGCGCACCGGCGTTGTCGCGGTCATCCGTGGTCACAACGGCCCCGGCGAAACAATCGGCATGCGCGCCGACATGGATGCGCTGCCCATCGTCGAGGCGACGGGCAAGGACTATGCGTCGACCGTGAAAGGCAAAATGCATGCTTGCGGCCATGACGGGCACACGTCGATGCTGCTGGGCGCGGCGCGCTACCTTGCCGAGACCCGCAATTTCGCCGGGACGGTTGTCGTCATCTTCCAGCCTGCCGAAGAAGGCGGCGGCGGTGGCCGCGTCATGGTGGAAGACGGGCTGATGGAACGCTTTGCCATCGACCGGGTGTACGGAATGCACAACATGCCGGGCCTTGCGCCGGGGCGCTTTTCGATCCGGTCCGGCCCGTTCTTTGCCGCAACCGACGAGTTTTCGATCCAGATCTCCGGCAAGGGTGGCCATGCGGCGATGCCGCACAACACGGTTGATCCGATCGTCGTCGGGTCGGCTCTGGTGCAGGCGCTGCAGACGATTGCCTCGCGCAACGCCGATCCGCTGTCGTCGATCGTCGTCTCGGTGACCAAGTTCAATGCGGGCCATGCCCACAACGTCATTCCGTCGGCCGCCGAGATCGGCGGAACCGTGCGAACGCTGACGCCGGAAAACCGGGCGCTCGGCGAACGGCGCCTGCGCGAAATTGCCGACCATATCGCCCGCGCCCATGGCGCCACGGCCGACATCCGCTGGCGGGCCGGTTACCCGGTCACGGTCAACCACGAGGCCGAGACCATGATCTGCGCCGATGCGGCCGCCCATATCTCGGGTGCCGATGCGGTGGCGACCGATGCCTTGCCGCTGATGGGCGGGGAAGATTTTTCCTACATGCTGGAAGCACGGCCGGGCGCGATGATCCTCATCGGTAACGGCGACAGCGCCGGACTGCACCACCCGCAGTACGATTTCAACGACGAGATCATTCCGACCGGTGTCAGCTTCTGGGTGCGTCTCGCCGAGATGAACCCGGTGCGTCAGGCCTGAGGCGCAACAGGAACCGCAACGTCGTCGCCCGGCATCGGACAGAAGATGTCCTTCAGCACGCTGAGCACGCGCAGCACATCGTCGCCGCGCAGCGAATAGTAGATCGTCTGGGCATCGCGGCGCGTTTCCACCAGATCGGCCTCGCGCAACTTGCGCAGATGATGCGACATCGCCGGCTGCGAAAGATTGACCGCCTCGGCGAGGCGCACCACGCTCCACTCCTGCTCCGACAAGGCGCAAAGGATTCGCAGGCGAACCGGTTGCGACAGCATCTCCATCAGCTTGGAGGCTTCGCAGATCTTCGGCTCGAGTTCGGCGATGTTCATATGGCGATCCTTGAATATTCTATCGCATCGATATAAGTGAAAACGGGTCCAATAACAAGCGAACGGCGCGGACGTGCCAGGGCCCGGCACGAAAACCTGACCGGCCGTCTGGGAGATCATCATGGATGCAGTGCCTGCAACCGAATTCACACCTTTGCTTTCGCTGTTCGGCGGGGTCCTGATCGGGCTTTCCGCCGTGCTGCTGATGGCCTTTCACGGGCGCATTGCCGGCATGACCGGGATCATGGCGGGCCTGTTGCCGCCGGTTTCGTCCGACTGGCCGTGGCGCGCGGCGTTTCTTGCCGGCGCGATCATCGCGCCTGCCGTCTGGATATTTGCCGGCGGCGATCTGCCGTTTGCCGTGCCGGTGTCCTTGCCGGCACTGCTGATCGGCGGCTTCATCGTCGGCGTCGGTGTCACTTACGGCGCCGGGTGCACATCCGGACACGGGGTCTGCGGCGTCGCCCGCCTGTCGCCGCGTTCCATTGCAGCGACCGCCACGTTCATGGTGGTGACATTCGTCACCGTCTACGTCATGCGCCACGTGCTCTGAGCTGAGGAAACACAACCATGCGACTTCTTTCCGTCTTTCTCATCGGCGCCGTCTTCGGCCTCGGCATCGCGATTTCCGGCATGGCCAACCCGGCCAAGGTGGTCAATTTCTTCGACATCGCAGGGGCGTTCGACCCGTCGCTGATCTTCGTCATGGGCGGCGCCGTGGTGACCGCGTTCATCGGTTACCGGCTGGTCTTTGCCGCACGCAAGACGCCGGTCATGGCGGCCTCGTTTGCCCTGCCGACGCGCAAGGATATCGATCTGCCGCTGATCGCCGGCTCGGCTGTGTTCGGCATCGGCTGGGGCATCAGCGGGTTCTGCCCCGGCGGCGCGATTCCGGCGCTCGGCTACGGCGAGATCGAGGTTGTCTACTTCGTCCTGTCCATGGCGGCCGGGATCGTCGCGGCGCAGGCTGTTCGGGCCCGGAGCACGCGCCTCGCCACGGCCTGAACGGCCTTGCGCCGATGACAAATGCCGGTGCGGGCGTTGGCCTTCGCACCGGCTTCTGCTATCAGCGATTTGCGTGGTCCCGTAGCTCAGCAGGATAGAGCATCAGATTCCTAATCTGAGGGTCACAGGTTCGAATCCTGTCGGGATCACCACGTTTCCGCGCCCATGAACCCGTCTCAGTCAAACACGATCTGCGGGGCTTCCGGCGCCGAGGCGCCGTCGGCAAAGAGCGCATCGGCGATGCGCGCGGCAATGGCGCGATAGGTCGCCGCGTGCGGGCCGCCCGGTTCCGACACGGTGATCGGCACGCCAAGATCCGACTGCGCGCGGATCGCCATGACCAGCGGCACTTCCCCGAGAAACGGCACGCCAAGGCGTCCGGCTTCGGCCTTTGCGCCGCCGCTGCCGAAGATGTCGTAGCGCGTGCCGGTATCGGGCGCGATGAAATGGCTCATGTTCTCGACGATGCCGAGGATCGGCACATTGACGCGGGTGAACATTGCAAGGCCGCGCCGCGCATCGATCAGGGCGAGATCCTGCGGGGTCGAGACGATGACGGCGCCGGCCAGCGGCACCTGCTGGGCCATGGTCAGCTGGGCATCGCCGGTGCCGGGCGGCATGTCGACCACCAGCACATCGAGGTCGCCCCAGGCGACTTCCCGCAGCATCTGGGTGAGCGCCGACATCACCATCGGCCCACGCCAGATCATCGGCGTTTCTTCCTCGACCAGAAAGCCGATCGACATGGCCTTGAGGCCGTACCGTTCCATCGGCGCGAGGATCTTGCCTTCCAGCTGGTGCGGCTTTGCATCCTTCATGCCGAGCAAGCGCGGCAGCGACGGGCCGTAGATGTCGGCGTCCAGAATGCCGACGCGAAATCCGGCATCGCGAAGGCCGATGGCGATGTTGATCGCGGTCGTCGATTTGCCGACGCCGCCCTTGCCGGAGGCGACGGCGATGATCTTGGCGATGCCCGGAATGCCGGGTTTTGCCGCCTGTTGCGGAGCCGCGCGTGGTGTCTCCGCGGGCGCGGCTGCCGGTGCCTGACCCTGAGCCTGACCGGGACGGCGTTCGGCGGTCAGTGCCACCATCGCCTTTGCAACGCCTGGAAGCCGCGCGACGGCCGCTTCTGCCGCCGCGCGGACGGGTTCGAAGCGCTGCGCCTCGTTGGCATCGCATACCAGCGAGAAAAACACCTTACCGTCGGCGATGAAAATGTCGGAGACGATCCCCGGCGCATCAAGCGAGCGACCATCGGGAAGTGCGATCCTCGCCAGAGCAGCGCGGACGCTTTCCTTGGTGACGGTCAAAGAGGACATGGTTTCAGTTCCTGCTGCATGCCTGCGGACATAGTCGCGAAGCCGTGCGGCCTCAAGGGGGCGCTGCTCAGCGCTGGTATTTGATGAAGGGCGTCAGCGTGGCAACCTCGTCATAGAGCCGCCGGGCTGTCGCGTTGAACTCCTGCGTCATCCAATAGACCGAAGGCGTGCCGTTGGCATCGGCGATGGCGTAGACGGCCTCGATCAACGCGCGCCCGACACCGTGACCGCGAGCGGAAGGATCGGTGAAAAGGTCCTGCAGGTAGCAGACCTTTTCGATGCGCCAGCCATGCACGTGGAAAAGATAGTGCACAAGACCGACCGGCTTGCCATCGATGCAGGCGATGAGGCCATGCGGCCCGTCACCCTGACCGGCAAGAATGCGCTGCCAAGTGCTTTCATGGATCTCGGCTGGCAACACGGTTTCATAGAACGCCAGATACTGCGTCCACAGCCGATCCCAGTCTTCCCGGTCGGCTGCATCCGGCCTTCGGATGTCAACGGGTTGCCTGGTCATGTCCGGTTGTTTCCGATATCGGCAAGGTCGAAGGCCGTGGTCTGGTAGACTTGGTTGATCCAGTTGCCGAACAGCAGGAACGCATGGCTGCGCCAGCGATTCAAAGGCTTGTTGTCCGGATTGTCATCGGGGAAATAGTTGTGCGGCACGGCGATCGGCTTGCCAGCCTCGACGTCGCGAAAATACTCATCGGCCAAAGTGGTCGAGTCATATTCGATGTGGTTGAAAATATAGAGCCGGTTGGCGTGCGCCTCGTGCAACAGGCAAAGCCCGGTGTCTGGCGATTCAATCAGGACTTCGAGGCCCGTGCCGGTTGGAAGTTCATCGCGGCGCACCTCGGTCCAGCGCGAGACCGAAATCTGGAAGTCGTCTGAAAAGCCGGAAAGATAGGGCGACGCCGGATTGAGGTTGCGGTGGCGATAGACGCCGAAGGCCTTCTTCTCCAGCGTGTGCTTGGGGATCCTGTGGAAATGCCAGGCGGCGGCCATCGCACCCCAGCAGACGAAGAATGACGAGTGGACGTTGGTGGTCGTCCAGTCGAGGATCTGCGCCATCTCCGGCCAGTAGCTGACCTCTTCGAAGGGCAGCGTCTCTATCGGCGCGCCGGTGATGATGAAGCCGTCGAACTTCTGGTCGCGGATTTCCTCCCACGTCTTGTAGAAGGTGATCAGGTGCTCTTCCGACGTGTTCTTGGCGCGGTGGCTGCCGACGCGCACCAGCGTCAGTTCCACCTGCAGCGGGGTCGAGCCGACCAGACGGGCAAACTGAGTCTCGGTGCGAACCTTGTTGGGCATCAGGTTGAGGAGGCCGATCTGCAGCGGCCGGATGTCCTGCCGCGTCGCCGTGCGCTCATCCATGACCATCACACCCTCGCGGATCAGGGTGTCTCGGGCGGGCAGGGAGTCCGGGATGCGGATGGGCATTGCATTACTTCCGTCGTGCGAAAAGACATGGGTGGATCGCTAACGGGGCCGATGCTGCGGTCCTTTAGCGACTTGTTTAACGTGGCTGCAAGCCGACCGGCCAAATCACCACGGGACGGAAACTTCTAAACCGGCTTTCACGTTCGGTCAACAAAGCCGGGAAAAGCGGTTGTGTGACAATGCGCACAGCAACCGGTCGCCGGGTCCGATACTGCTTTGAAAGCCGGTTGCATCGGTTAAACGGACAGATGCTGTCTCCCCGGTTGGGACGTGCCGCTGCGCTTTAATGCCCCAAGGCGTTGGCAGCACGTCCCATTTTCCCGAATTGCTGCGTCGCAAAAACTTTACTTGCACTGCACCATTTATCGCCTATCTTGATCGATGGGAGGACAGATGGAGCCCACGGCATGACATCCTCGACCCGATCACCTGATATCACCGCCTTGCCACTTCGCCAGCGAGACACAGCGAGCGGGCTTGCTGCACAGTTGCATCCGGCACGCAGCGGCGTTGCCGCGCTTGTGCTGGGGTTCGTCCCCTACCGGCATGTCTCGATACCGCAGCGCCCACGACTTCCCGCAGGCAGCATCGCGCCGCTGCTCTGACGCTGGTCATGGCTTGAGCGTCAATCCGACCCGCCCAGTTCAGCGGGTCGGCACCGGCGTTTCGCCGCGATAGTCGTAGAAGCCGCGACCGGTCTTGCGACCAAGCCAGCCGGCCTCGACATATTTGACCAGCAGCGGGCAGGGCCGATACTTGGTGTCGGCAAGGCCGTCGTGCAGCATCTGCATGATCGCAAGGCAGGTATCGAGGCCGATGAAGTCGGCCAGTTCCAGCGGGCCCATCGGATGGTTGGCACCAAGCTTCATCGCCGTGTCGATGGCAACGACAGAGCCGACACCTTCGTAGAGCGTGTAGATGGCCTCGTTGATCATCGGCAGCAGGATGCGGTTGACGATGAAGGCCGGAAAATCTTCGGACACGGTCGATGTCTTGCCAAGGCGTTCGACATAGCCGCGTGCAGCTTCGAAGGTCAGATCATCGGTTGCGATGCCGCGCACCAGTTCGACCAGTTTCATGCGCGGGACCGGGTTCATGAAATGGATGCCCATGAAGCGCTCGGCCCGATCTGTTGCCGCCGCAAGGCGGGTGATCGAGATCGACGAGGTGTTCGAGGCAAGGATCGCCTCCGGCTTCAGGGTGGGGCACAGTTCGCTGAAGATCTTGCGCTTGACGGTCTCGTTCTCGCTGGCCGCCTCGATCACCAGATCGCAATCGGCAAGACCGGCAAGGGTGCCGACCGGCTCGATCAGAGCCATCATGTCATCGCGGGCCTTGGCCTCCAGCTTGCCGCCTTCGACGGCGCGGGCGAGGATGGCGGCGATCTTTTCAACGCCTGCAGTGGCGCTCTCCAGTGTCACGTCCGCCAGCAGCACCTTGTAGCCGGCGGCGGCAGACACCTGCGCAATGCCACCACCCATCTGGCCGGCGCCGATGACGCCGATCATGCGAATATCAATGTCCATGGCTTCACCCGTCGTTGTTTGTTGACCCGTTCTGGGCATGTTGCAGTGCAGAGTAAATCTGTGCACGGCAACATGACGGCCTGACGACCGGATCAATCGATAAATGTGACTTCGACGCCACGGCGCACGAGGCGCGCGAGTTCCAGAGCGTCCCAGTTGGTCAGGCGCACGCAACCGACGCTTTCGGCTACGCCGATTTGGCCAGGTTCAGGTGTACCATGGATGCCGTAGGTCCGTTTGGAAAGCCCGATCCAGGCGTTGCCGACCGGCCCGTTCGGCCCGGCCGGCAGACGGACCAACCCTGTCGACTGGCCCGGCTGCGCCGAGCCTTGCGGATCATAGGTATATTGCGGATTTTGCGCCTTGTTGCGGACAGTGTGGGTGCCGGAGGGCGACGGCGTTGCCGACGAGCCAATCGATGCCGGGTAGGCGGCGACCAGGCGCCCTTGTGCATCGAAGGCGCGCACCTGCAGGCGTTGCTTGTCGGCCTCGATGCGCGAAACGCGCAGCTGCACATCACGTCCGACCGCGGGAACCTTGATCACGGTGCCCACGATATCAAACTGCGCATCCGGGTTGAGCGCGCGCAGATAGGCTTCATCGCTGTGAAAACGCTCGGCGAGCGCCTCCAGCACCGTGCGGTAGCCGATCTGCGGCAGTTCCGCCTGCTTGACATAGAGCACCGGAATATCCGGCGTGAACGGTCCTGCGACGTCCGCCTCCGTGATGGTGTAGTTCATGAACGGGTCTGCGGCCTCGTTCGAAAGCCGGCGCGCAAGGGTCGCAATGTCGAGCCCCGCATAGGCGCCGCCGTGCCTGTCCATGAAGGTCGCAAAGGCGAGGCGGAAGCGCGGCGTGTCGAAGCCGTCAATCACGCCGGGCGAAATGCCCGCCCGGTCCATGGCGATCTGGATAACGGCAATCGATGCATCGCGAACCGGTTCCACCGGGTCAGGCGCGGCATAAACTTGGGCGCCCCCGACGATGATGGTATCGAAATCATCGCTGGTGACGGGAAAAGCTGCGGCAGCGGCGGTCAGCGCCAGCCATGCGCCAATAGCGCCAAAAAACCCAGACGAAGAATGCATGATGCCCCCGGCGGACGCGATACCGTCACCGACGAGATAGCCGTGTGCGGCGCAGCGAGGCAAGCGCTGCGGCGTGAGGCGCGACAAAAAGAAGCCCCGGACGAAGGTCCGGGGCTTCTGGTCTTGTCGGAGACGTGTGTTCGGGTGTGCCGATCAGGCCGCTTCGTCGGCAACGGTCTCGGCGGGCGTCGGCTTGACCCGGAAGTTCAGCCGGTCGGAGCCGGACAGAACCTTCACCGGCGCGCCATCCGGGATCTCGCCCGACAGGATCTGTTCGGCGAGCGGATCCTGGACGTATTTCTGGATCACGCGCTTGAGCGGCCGCGCGCCGTAGGCAGGGTCGTAGCCCTTGTCGGCGAGCCAATCACGCGCGTCCTGATCCAGGTCAAGCGTGATCTTGCGATCCGCCAGAAGATGGGCAAGCCGGCCGAGCTGGATGTCGACAATGGCGCCCATGTCCTGCCGGCGCAGCCGGTGGAACAGGATGATTTCATCGACACGGTTCAGGAATTCCGGGCGGAACGCCATCTTGACGACATCCATCACCTGATCGCGCACCATGTCGACATCGTCGCCCTCTGCAAGGTTGACGAGATACTCCGAACCAAGGTTGGAGGTCATGATGATCAATGTGTTGCGGAAATCGACCGTGCGGCCCTGACCATCGGTCAGGCGGCCGTCATCGAGCACCTGCAGCAGCACGTTGAATACATCCGGGTGCGCCTTTTCGATCTCGTCGAACAGGATCACCTGATACGGGCGACGGCGCACCGCTTCGGTCAACGCGCCGCCTTCGTCATAACCGACATAGCCGGGAGGCGCACCGATCAGGCGGCTGACCGCATGCTTTTCCATGTACTCGCTCATGTCGATGCGAACCATGGCCTGCTCGTCATCGAACAGGAAGCTTGCCAGCGCCTTGGTCAGCTCGGTTTTGCCAACCCCGGTGGGGCCGAGGAAGATGAACGAGCCGATCGGCCGGTTCGGATCCTGCAGGCCGGCACGGGCACGCCGCACAGCCTTGGAGACGGCTTGCACCGCTTCGCCTTGGCCGACGACGCGCTTTGCCAACGCATCTTCCATGCGCAGCAGCTTGTCGCGTTCGCCTTCGAGCATGCGGTCGACCGGAACACCGGTCCAGCGCGAGACGATATGGGCAATGTGGTCTGGGGTGACGGTTTCCTCGACCATCGACCCGCCGGCGCCGACGGTTTCGGCTTCGGTCAGCTGGCGCTCGAGGTCCGGAATGCGGCCATAGGCCAGTTCGCCGGCCTTCTGGAATTCGCCGTTGCGCTGGGCGCTGGCAAGGGCGTTGCGTGCCTCGTCAAGTTGGCGCTTGAGGTCTGCTGCCGCACCGAGCTTTGCCTTCTCCGCCTGCCAGGACGATGTCAGATGCGCAGACTCTTCTTCAAGGCCGGTCAGTTCCTGTTCAAGCCGGGCAAGGCGGTCGCGCGATGCGGCGTCTTTTTCCAGCTTCAGGGCTTCGCGCTCGATCTTCAACTGCATGATCCGGCGGTCGGCCTCGTCCAGCGCTTCGGGCTTGGAATCCACCTGCATGCGCAAGCGTGCGGCTGCCTCATCGACCAGATCGATCGCCTTGTCCGGCAGAAACCGGTCGGCGATGTAGCGGCTCGACAGCGTTGCCGCCGACACGAGCGCACTGTCCGAGATGCGGACTTTGTGGTGCTGTTCGTATTTTTCCTTCAGCCCGCGCAGGATCGACACGGTGTCCTCGAGGGTCGGCTCGTCGATGAACACGGGTTGGAAACGCCGGGCCAGCGCCGCGTCCTTTTCCACATGCTTGCGGTATTCATCGAGCGTTGTGGCGCCGACGCAATGCAGTTCACCGCGGGCGAGCGCAGGCTTCAGGAGGTTGGACGCATCCATGGCGCCATCGGCCTTGCCGGCTCCGACCAGCGTGTGCATCTCGTCGATGAACAGGATGATTCCGCCATCGGCCGACTGGACTTCGTTGAGCACGGCCTTCAGCCGCTCCTCGAATTCACCGCGGTATTTCGCGCCGGCGATCAGCGAGCCCATGTCGAGCGCCATCAACTGCTTGTCGCGCAGGCTTTCCGGCACATCGCCATTGACGATGCGAAGAGCCAAACCTTCGGCGATCGCCGTCTTGCCGACGCCCGGTTCACCGATAAGGACCGGATTGTTCTTGGTGCGGCGGGAGAGGACCTGGATCGTCCGGCGGATTTCGTCGTCGCGGCCGATCACCGGGTCAAGCCGTCCCGCACGTGCTTCGGCCGTGAGGTCGCGGGCATATTTCTTGAGCGCGTCGTAGGCCTGCTCGGCACTGGCGCTGTCGGCGGTACGTCCCTTGCGCATTTCGTCGATCACGCGGTTCAGCGCGGTCGGCGTGACGCCGGCGCGGGCAAGGATGCCTGCGGATTTGGCTGTTTTTTCAATGGACAGTGCCTGCAGCAGGCGCTCGACCGTCACGAAGCTGTCGCCGGCTTTCTTGGCCACTTCCTCGGCTGTCACCATCACCTTGGCGAGCGGCTGGGCAAGATAAAGCTGGCCATTGCCGCCTTGCACTTTCGGCAGCGATTTCAGTTCCGCTTCGACGGCAAGCTTGACGTCTGCAGGGCGTCCGCCGGCACGGGTGATCAGCGAGGCGGTCAGGCCTTCCTGATCGTCCACAAGCACCTTCAACAGGTGTTCCGGGGTGAACTGCTGGTGTTCGGAACCGAGGGCCAAGGTCTGTGCCGACTGGATGAAGCCGCGCACGCGTTCCGAGTATTTTTCAAGATCCATTGTCTTGTCTCCAATCTGCTTTGCGCCCCACAATCGGCAACGCAAATGTCTTGATCGATGACGGGCCTCCCGCTTGGGCCGACCCTTCGATCAAGATATGGTGATCAGCGGCAATCGTGAAAAGAGCACAACGAAAAAAGCCCGCAACGGTGTCGCTGCGGGCTTTTCGGACTGGCTTCACTGCAGTGATTTATTCAGCCGCGACCATCGCCTCGTCGTCGCCGTCGGCTTTGGTTTCTGCCGGTGCATCCTCTGCCGCAACAGGCTTGCTCTTGCGAACAGGCTTGGCGCGCGCGGGTGCGACGTCTGCCGGTTCGGCTGCAGGTTCAGCAAGCGCTTCAGCAACGGGGACTGCATTGGCGCCTTCCTCGTCATCACGCGGACGGGGGCGGCGGGTTCTGGACCGGCGTGCGCGCGTGTCGTCATTCGACCGCTCTTCGACCTCGCGGGCAACCTCGGCTGGCGTGCCTTCGATCACCGGCTGCGGATCATCGCCAGAAACCGGCGCTGTCGCGGCGACCTGGTCAGCATGAGGGCGCTGATCATTGCGGCGCTGCTGATTGCCGTTGTTGCCATTATTTCCGTTGTTGCGGTTGTCACGGTTGCGTTCTTCACGATTGCGATCACCGCGTACCCGCTGATCGGCGGGTTCGGCGTCATACTCGCGCTCGTCATCTTCGGCGTCGTTGTTGTTGTTCTGGTTGTTGTTCTGATTGTCGTCGCCGTCATCGACATCGTCCCGCGGCGCGGGCATGGCGGCGAGAATGATGCGGTTGTAGTGCTCGGCGTGCTGCAGGTAGTTTTCCGCCATGACGATATCACCAGAAGCCTGCGCATCGCGCGCAAGCTGGGTGTATTTGTCGGCGATCACCTGCGCATTGCCGCGGATCTTGATGTCCGGGCCATTGCTCTCATAGCTGCGCTGAAGCGGATTCTGATTGCGACGGTTGTTATTGCTGTTGTTGTTATTGGTATTTGTTCCGCCAGTGTTATTATTCGGGCGGTTGCGCGAACGGCGTCCGCCGTTGTGCTGCTGTCTCATCTGTATCTCACAGGTTGTTTTCGGTTGTCGTGAACCACGTGTGTTCCGTTGGTCATCGGGTGCGCAAATGCGCCTTTCAGGATAAGGGCTTTGTCTTGTGTCCAGAACCGCCACATCACACCGAGTGGCAAAACGATCCGGTACAAGTCGATTTGTATTCACCGTCGCACACCGCAGATGCAACTTGCATCTGGTCCCGCCGGAATGTGCCGCTGTCAGTGAACGGGCCAGCCTTTGGCCTTGTTGTCAACAGACCTAGCGAGGCAAGTGCCAGTTGCCAAGGCATTTTTTCCGCCTTGCGTCATTTTTATGCGGCACCAAACAGCAAAGCTCGTTCGCGGCCGCCCAAATCGCGCGCCACATCAAGCAGTTCAAAGCCGGCAGCGGCAAACAGGCCGCGCACGCCACCGCGTTGTCCGAGGCCGATTTCGAGCGCTATCCGACCACCTGTTGCAAGATGTGCAGAGGCCCCCGCCGCAATGCGGCCATAACAATCAAGGCCGTCGGCCCCGCCATCAAGGGCGCGATGCGGGTCATGGTCGCGCACATCCGTGTCGAGCGTCGCGATGGCGCCGGACGCGACATAGGGCGGGTTCGACACGATGAGATCGTACCGCCCGGGGACTTTGGAGAACCAGTCGGACAAGACCGGTGTGAACCGGTCGGCCAAGTCAAGCGCCCGCGCATTGCGCGTCGCCATTTCGAGCGCAGCGGCGGAGATGTCCGTCGCCGTGGCGCGCGCCTGCGGCACTTCGTTGAGCAAGGCCAGGGCGATGGCGCCGCTGCCGGTGCCAAGGTCGAGGATCCTGCAGGTGCCCGAGGTTTTGACCGTCTGATGCAGGAACGGAAGCACCAGATCGACGAGAACCTCGGTATCAGGCCGCGGCACCAGCGTATCGGCATTCAACGAGAGCGGCAGGCCGTAAAATTCACGCCAGCCTATGATGCGGTGCACCGGCTCGAAGGTCAGGCGCCGGGTCATCATGGCTTCAAAGGCCAGTGCCTGACGATGGCCGACCAGATGCTCGGGGCGGGTCAACCGGTCAAGCGCTGTCATGCCGGTTGCATGTTCGATCAGGATCGTCGCGTCCATGTCGGGCGACGGCGAACCGGCTGCCGACAGGCGGGCAACCGCCTTGGCATACAATTTGTCCAGTGTGGTTTGCCCGGTCATGATGATCTCAGCCCTCGTCCTGCGCTGTCAGCAGGCTTGTTTGATGGTCGGTGACGAGCGCGTCGATAACATCGTCGATCTCGCCCTCCATGAACCGGTCCAGCTTGTAGAGCGTCAGGTTGATGCGATGGTCCGTCACCCGCCCTTGCGGGAAATTGTAGGTGCGGATGCGCTCGGAGCGGTCGCCGGAACCGACCTGCAACCGGCGCGCCTCCGACCGCTCCTCGGCGATCTTTGATCGCTCCATGTCGTAAAGCCTTGAGCGCAGCACTTCCATGGCACGGGCGCGGTTCTGGTGCTGGGATTTTTCCGCCTGAACGACAACAATCCCGGTCGGCAAGTGAGTGATCCGCACCGCCGAATCGGTGGTGTTGACGTGCTGGCCACCGGCACCGGACGCACGCATCGTGTCGATGCGGATGTCTTCGGGCCTGATCTGCACGTCCACCTCTTCGGCTATCGGCAAGACGGCGACAGTTGCGGCGGACGTATGGATGCGTCCACCGGCTTCGGTTTCAGGGACACGCTGTACGCGGTGCACGCCGGACTCGAACTTGAGGCGCGCAAAGACACTGTTGCCGGTGACGCGGGCGATGATTTCCTTGTAGCCGCCGGCATCGCCGGGCGAAGCGGATACGACCTCGACCTTCCAGCCGCGCACGGCGGCATGGCGCTCGTACATGCGGAACAGGTCGCCTGCAAAAAGTGCCGCTTCCAACCCGCCAGTCCCGGCCCTGACTTCCACGATGACCGAGCGGTCGTCAGCTTCGTCACGCGGCAGGAGCGCAAAGCGCAGATCGCGCGTGGCTGCTTCCAGCCGCTCTGCGGTTTCTTCAGCTTCGGCCTCGGCAAGTTCGCGAAGATCGGCCGCGGCGGTCTTGTCGTTAAGGATGGCGCGGACCTCGCTGTCGGCGGCGTCCGCAGCCTTGAAGGCACGGATCGCGGCGACGACCTCCTGCAACTGTGCGTGCTCACCGGCAAGCTTCACATAGGTCTCGGCATCGGGACCGGCACTCATGCGCGCTTCGAGCATTTCGAAGCGCTTCAGCAGGTCGTCGAGGCGGGCATGGGGAAGGTTGCTCATGGACGTGGTGATAGTCTGCCGCTCCAGACTTTGCCAATCGGAAACTCGGTATCCGGGCGGCCCTGCGTCAGACCGGGATTGCCTTTTCGCGGGCGTAAGCGGAAAGCGCCTCGCGGACGCCGCCGGACGGATCGCCCTTTTCGAGGCGCTCAAGGACAAAGGCGCGTGCGACCGATAGGTCGGTCTTCAAAAGTGCCGCCTTGACCGGGCCAATCGCTGCCGGTGACATCGACAGCGTGTGGATCCCGACAGCCAGCAGCGCCATTGCCTCCAGCGGCCTTCCGGCCATTTCCCCGCACAGCGTGACCGGAGTTCCATGCCGGGCACCGGCGCAGGCGATATCGCGCAACACCCGCAGGAACGGCACCGATAGCATGTCGAAGCGTGACGAGACGCGACTGTTTCCCCGGTCCACGGCGTGCATGAACTGGAAAAGATCGTTGGAGCCGATCGACACGAAATCGGCCTGCGCCATCAGCGCATCGATATCAAAGAGCAGCGAGGGCACTTCCAGCATGGCGCCGATCTTCAGGCGCATCGGCAGGCCATGGCCGAAACGCGACAGGTGCTTGACTTCGCGCAGGATGATTTCGCGCGCCTGGCGCAATTCGGAAATGTCAGTCACCATTGGCAACATGACGCGAAGTTCGCGTCCGGCAGCGGCTTTCAGCAGGGCGCGAACCTGCGTGCGCAACAGCCCCGGCCGGTCCAGCGACAGCCGGATGGCGCGCCAACCGAGCGCCGGATTTTCCTCGACACCCGAATCGCGGAAATACGGCAGCACCTTGTCGCCGCCGATGTCGAGCGTGCGGAAGGTGACAGGTTTGCCCTTCGCCGCCTCGATCACTGCGCGATAAAGCTGCTGCTGGGCTTCGGCGCGCGGAAATGTGGCGGCAATCATGAACTGCAGTTCGGTTCGGAACAGGCCGATGCCCTCGGCGCCGGCCTCTTCGAGCTGCGGCAGGTCGACCATCAGGCCGGCATTCATGTGCAGGTGGAATGGCTGGTCATCCAGCGTCAGCGACGGACGGGTTCGTAGCGTGCGATACTCGGCTTGGCGGCGAGCGCGAAAGCGGACCTTTTCGGCATAGGCCTTCTGCAGGTCCTGCTGCGGGCGCAGATGGATATTGCCGGACAGGCCGTCGACGATGATCGCATCGCCGCTGTCGGACATGGCGACAAACCCCTTTGCATTGCCGACGACCGGAATGCCCATGGCGCGGGCGACGATCACCACGTGGCTGGTCATCGTGCCGTCTTCGAGCACAAGCCCGCGCAAGCGGTCGCGCGGATAGTCGAGCAGTTCGGCTGCGCCCATGTTGCGCGCCACGAGGATCGCATCCTCCGGTAGGGCCTGCATGCGATGGGTAGGATCGCCCGAGATCAACTGGCGCAGCAGGCGATTGGCCAGATCATCGAAATCGGACAGCCGTTCGCGCAGGTACGGATCGGTGACGCTGCCCATCCGGGCGCGCATGTCGGACTGGACCTTTTCGACACCGGCCTCGGCGGTGAGGCCGTTGCGGACGGCCTCCTCCATCCGGTTCACCCAGCCCTTGTCGTGGGCAAACATCCGGTAGGTTTCCAGCACCTCGCGGTGCTCGCCCTCGAAAGCGACATCCCCGCGCGCCAGCATGTCGTCGATGGTGATCCGGAGCGTTGAAACCGCGAGCGACAGGCGCACCAGTTCGGCGTCGGTATCGTCGTTGAAGAGATTGGTGACGACAACGCGCGGTTCATGCAGCACGACATGGCCAAGCCCGATGCCTTCAGATAGCGGGGTGCCACTGGTGGTCACCGGCTTTTGCAGGTCGAGTTCGATGCCGGTCGATGACAGTCGCTTGAGATCGCCGGCGGCGATCATCTCGCCGATCACCATGGCGACGGTTTCCAGCGCTTCCATTTCTTCGTCGGAATAGATGCGCTGGGCGATGTTCTGGACAACCAGCACGCCAAGTGTGCGGCCTGCGCGCAGGATCGGCACGCCCATGAAGGCGTTGTAGAGTTCTTCGCCGGTTTCCGGGAGATACTCGAAGGCCGGGTGCTTTTGCGCTTCTGCGAGATTGAGGGCGCGCGAAGAGGCGGCAATCGTGCCGACAAGGCCTTGGCCAAGCCGCAGTTGCGACAGGTGAACGGCGGTCGGGTTGAGGCCGACGGTTGCATACAATTCGAGAACGCCGTCGGCGCGCAGTGCATAGACCGAGCACACTTCGGCGATCATCGACAGGGCGATCTGGTTGACGATGGAGTCGAGGCGTTGCTGCGGGTGCAGCGGATCCGCCATGATTTCGCGGATCCGTTTCAGGAGCAGTCTTGAACTTGCGTCCTTGTCGCGCATCACCTTACCGTTCCGTGGTCTTTTGCGACCACCGGGCCAACCTTGGCGCGTCGTTCACCCCTTGTCGAGACCGTAGACGGCATGGAGCGTGCGCACGGCGAGTTCCGAGTAGGGGCCATCGATCAGGATCGATATCTTGATCTCGGAGGTCGTGATCGCGCGGATGTTGATGCCCTTGTCGGCCATCGCCTTGAATGCGGTTGCCGCAACGCCGGCATGGCTGCGCATGCCGATGCCGATCACCGAAACCTTGGTCAGGCCGGCTTCGGACTGCACCATGTCGTAGCCGATCTTTTCGCGATGGGCTTCAAGCGCCGCAATCGCCTTTTCAAGATCGGCGGACGGAACGGTGAACGTCATGTCGGTGTAGCGGCCATCGGCCGAAATGTTCTGGACGATCATGTCCACATTGACGCCGCCTTCGGCCAGCGGACCGAAAATGGCCGCCGAGATGCCGGGCCGGTCTTCCAGTTTCCGCAGCGATATCTGCGCTTCATCCTTGGCATAGGCGATGCCGGTGACTGTCTGCTGTTCCACGATTTCCTCCTCGCTGCAAATCAGCGTTCCGGGCGGATTGTCGACATCATTCATGCCCGGCGCATCCGGTGCATCAAAACTCGACCGCACGAATGTGCGCACATTGTAGACCATGGCCAGTTCGACCGAGCGCACCTGCAACACCTTGGCGCCGAGCGAGGCCATTTCGAGCATTTCCTCGAACGACACTTTCGGCAGGCGCCGGGCTTTCGGCTCGATGCGCGGGTCGGTCGTGTAGACGCCGTCGACATCGGTGTAGATGTCGCAGCGGTCAGCCTTGATGGCAGCGGCGATGGCAACGGCGCTGGTATCGGACCCGCCGCGACCGAGCGTTGCGATCCGGTTGTCCGGCGCAATACCCTGGAAACCGGCGATCACGGCCACCTGGCCGATCTTGAACCGCTCGATCAGCCGGTCACCATCGATCTCGGCGATACGGGCGGCGCCATGGGCGCTGTCGGTCTTCAAGGCGATCTGCCAGCCCTGCCAGGAGCGGGCGTCGATGCCCAACGACTGGAGCGCGATTGCCAGAAGGCCGGAGGTGACCTGTTCGCCCGATGCAACGATGGCATCATATTCGCGCGCGTCATAGAACGAGGCATTGGCACCGGCGACGCGCGGCATCTGCTGGACCCAGCCGACGAGTTCGTTGGTCTTTCCAGCCATGGCGGAAACAACGACAGCCACTTCATGGCCGGCGTCGACCTCGCGCTTGACGTGGCGGGCGACATTGTGGATGCGGTCAAGGTCGGCGACGGACGTGCCGCCGAATTTCATGACGATGCGGGCCATGGGCAAATGCTCGGTGGAAGCGGCTCGGTTGAGCCTTGCGGGTTGGCGCGGTGCTTACCGAAAAGCATTGCCGGCTGCAAGTTGCCGCTTCGTCGTGGGGCAGGCATTGGCGCATGGGCAATTCGCCGCCTTGACTTCCAACGCCGTGCGCCCGACTTCTCGCCCCTTGGATGTGAAGGAGCTGCAGTATGACCACGACAACGGGAACGATCGATCAGGCCGAAGTCGACCGGTTTTCGCGGCTGGCGGCAGAATGGTGGAACCCCAAGGGCAAGTTCAAACCTCTGCACAAGTTCAATCCGGTCCGGCTCCGCTACATCCGCGACACGGTTGCGGCCCATTTCGGGCGTGATCCCAACAGTGTGCGCCCGCTGGAGGGCCTGCGTCTTCTCGACATCGGCTGCGGCGGCGGTCTGCTCTGCGAGCCGATGGCCCGGATGGGCGCGACCGTGGTTGGTGCCGATGCGTCCGAGACCAATATCGAAGTGGCCCGCCTGCACGCGGCGCAGACCGGCGTCGCGGTGGACTATCGCGCGACGACCTCCGAAGCACTGCAGGCGGCGGGTGAAACCTTCGACATCGTGCTCAACATGGAAGTCGTCGAGCATGTGGCCGATGTGGACCTGTTCCTGAAATCCTGCGCGGCGATGGTTCGCCCCGGCGGGTTGATGTTCATCGCGACGATCAACCGGACGACCAAGGCCTGGGGCCTTGCCATCATCGGCGCGGAATACGTGCTCGGCTGGCTGCCAAAGGGGACGCATGAGTATGAACGCCTGGTCAAACCGAGCGAGATCGACGCGGCATTGGCCGATACGGGACTGTCGGTCTTTGCCGAATCCGGCGTGTTCTACAATGTGCTCGCCGACGAGTGGCGCCTGTCGCGCGACATGGACGTGAACTACATGGTCGTCGCGCGGCGACCCGCGTAATGGTTAATTGAGGTCGTCTGGAAAGTCCGGTAGCGGCAGCAGCGCGATACCCTCGTCGAGCAGCGCCTCGACCTCGTCGCGGTCGGCCTTGCCATAGATCGCCTCGGCATCGCGCTCGCCGTAGTGGATCTTGCGGGCTTCTTCCGGAAAGCGCTCGCCGACATCGGTGGCACCCGACTTCAGTTCTGCCGTCATCTGCCGGATGCGCTCGATGTATTCGGTTCGCGCCGCATCGGCGACAGCCTGTATCACCGCCTGCTTGCGGTCATCCTTGGCTCGGCCCGTCGCAATCGAAGGTGCCATCAAGGCCTTGCCAACCCGGCTGGAGCCGCAATGGGCGCACTCCACGAGGCCGCGCTTGGTCTGCGTCTCGTAGTCTTCGTTGGACCGGAACCACGCCTCGAACTCGTGGCCGGCGGCACATTGGAGCGTGAACTTCACCGTGCAGCCCCGACAGCATAGGCGCGGGCATTGGCAAGATTGGGGATCGAGCGGCGCGCCGCTGCAACGGCGGCAAGATCGATGTCGGCGATGATGATACCGGGCTCGTTGTCGGCCTTCTCCGCGATGATGTCGCCCCAGGGCGAGACCACCAGGGAATGACCATAGGTTTCCCTGCCGTCCTCGTGGATGCCACCTTGCGCTGCGGCGATGACGAAGGCGCCGTTTTCAATGGCACGGGCGCGCAGCAGCACATGCCAGTGGGCGCGTCCTGTTTGGGCAGTGAAGGCCGCCGGAACGGCGAGCACCGAGGCTCCGGCCAGCGCCTGATCGCGGAACAGATGCGGGAAGCGCAGGTCATAGCAAATGGCAAGGCCGAAGACCGCGTCGTCCACGGTGGTCAATCCGAGGGCGGAGCCGGGCTCGTAGACTGCCGATTCGCGCCAGCTCTCGCCATTGCCGAGGTCGACGTCGAACATGTGGATCTTGTCATAGGTCGCGCGCAGCGTGCCGTCGGGCGCAAAGAGCCCGGCACGGTTGGCGATGCGTCCATCCGCCCGCAGGATCGGCGTTGAGCCGATGTGCAGCCAGACAGCATGGTTTGCAGCAAGTTCGGCAGCAGCGGCAAAGACCGGATCGTCAGCTTGCGGGCGGATGGCCGCAAAAAGCGCAGGCCGATCCTTCTGCAGGATGCCTGTCATCTCCGGGGTCTGCACGTACCGCGCACCCAAGGCCGCTGCCTCCGCAACGGCTTCGCGGAGTGCTGCCACGTTGGCCCCGGGTTTTGTGCCTGATCGCATCTGGATGGCTGCAACGCGCATCGGATCGCCTCAGGACGCCAGAAGCGGATCGAGCTTGCCGGCACGATCCATGGCCATCAGGTCGTCACATCCACCGACATGCACATCGCCGATGAAAATCTGCGGGAAGGTCGTGCGACCGTTGGAGCGCGCCAGCATCTGGCTGCGCAATTCCGGCTGAAAGGTCGCGTCGTGTTCCGTGTAGGCGACGCCCTTGGTGTCGAGCAGGCGCTTGGCCGCCGTGCAGAAACCGCAGAACTGACGGGTGTAGATGGTGACATCTGGCATGGCTTTTTGGCGCTCCCGTTTGTGCGGCGGTTCTTCGACACTGTCATATATGGGGCCGATGTCGCCTCGGAAAGCCCCGACCTCAATCGCTGTGACCCGGCACGATCCGTGAAAACGTCAGGACATCCACGTGGGAGGCACCCGCCTTTTTCAGCGCGCGCGCCGCGGCGTTGACGGTGGCGCCGGTTGTCAGCACGTCATCGACCAGCAGGACGCGGCGGCCGGCCACCATGATTTGCCGGTCGTCCGGGACAACAAAGACGTTGCGGACATTGACCTGGCGCTGACGGGCATTGAGGCCGACCTGCGGGCG
>JBGSWL010000158.1:0-23692 GCA_041752455.1 Roseitalea sp.
GAAACCTGCGCCCGCACATCGATGATCGCCGTCACCGCGCCGCCGGCTTCGTGCACGGCATGGGCAGACGCATAGGCGCTGTCATTGTTGGTGAAGACCGCGACACGGCGGCCGCAGACGACGCCGAAGATTTTGGCATAGGTCGCCGCCGCCGACGCCAGCATGACGCCGGGCCGGTCATTGCCCGGAAACACCAGCGGCCGCTCGAATGCACCCGTCGCCAGCACCACATGCCCGGCGCGGATCACCCAATGGCGCTGGCGTGGCTCGCCGGGGCGGGGGGTGCGCTTGTGGTCGGCAACGCGTTCCAGCGCGGCCAGCACATTGCCGTCATACCAACCCCAGACGGTCGTGCGTGTCAGCACCGTCACACCGGCAGCGTCGAGCCGCTCCTTGTCGCCTGCGGCAATTGCATGGGCGCTCATCTCGCAGAGAATGACACGGCCACCGGTTGCGGCTGCCGCCAGCGCGGCTTCGATGCCGGCGCTGCCACCGCCGACAACGAGGGTCTCGCAGAATGCGTTCATCCGCTCGTAGCGGCTGGTGTCGGCTTCCGTGCCCGCCCGGCCAAGACCGGCAGCGCGGCGGATCAGCGCCTCGCAGAACATCCAGAAACGTGTGCCCTTGAGCGGCCCGATCACCGGGCCCATGAAGGTCTTGTAGTAGAAGCCTGCCGCCAGCGTCTTTCCGGCCAGTTGATTGATCGCCATCGCATCGAAGGAGAGCGACGGCCAGCGGTTCTGGCTTTCCACCGTCAGCCCGTCGAAAATCTCGATCTCGGTGGCGCGGACATTCGGCTCGCGCGCGCCATCGCCGGACAGCACAGTGAAAAGCCCGTTCGGCTCGTCGGCACCGGCGGCCATGATGCCGCGCGGACGGTGATACTTGAACGAGCGGCCGACCAGCATTTCGCCCGATGCGATCAGCGAGGCAGCGAGTGTCTCGCCTGCAATGCCAGAATAGCGGCGGCCATCGACGGTGAAGATCACCTCGGAACCCGGCTTAATCGCGCGTGCTGCCGCCTGGCTGCGAAACCCGCTCATGAGCGCGCCCCCAGCATTTCCGTCGCGCTGATCCCATGGGTCACGGTGTTGCGTGTCACCTTGAGGAAGCGGCGGCAACCGCCTGCGTGCTGCCAGAGTTCGTCATGGTCGCCCAGCGGATTGGCCCGGTCGTAGACAAAGGCGTTCCAGGCGTTCTGGTCGCTCGAAGCCGGATCGGGACGCGCCAGCGCGTTGGCCGCATCGCCATGATAGGTGAACTCGGCAAGGTCGCGCGTTCCGCAATGCGGGCAGGCAATACGCATGGTCAGTGCTTCCAGGGCGTTGCGCCCTGGCCTTTCTCGTCGATGACGGTGCCCTTGTGGAACCGCTGCAGGCTGTACTGCGCGTTCAGAGGATGCGGTTCGTCGCGGGCGATGGTGTGGGCAAAGCAGAAGCCCGAGGCCGGCGTCGCCTTGAAGCCGCCATAGCACCAGCCGGTGTTCAGATACATGCCGGGCAGCGGTCCGGTGGTGATGATCGGCGAACCATCCATCGACATGTCCATGATGCCGCCCCAGGAGCGCAGCAGCCGCAATTTGGCAAAGGCGGGGAACATGGCGACAACTTCGCTCATCACGTCTTCGACGACCGGCAGGTTGCCGCGCTGGGCCCAGGAATTGTAACCGTCGATATCGCCGCCAAAGACCAGCGAACCCTTGTCGGACTGCGAAATGTAGAGATGCCCGCCGCCGAAGGTGACGACCGTATCGAGGCATGGCTTCAGGCTTTCGGACACGAAGGCCTGCAGCACATGGCTTTCGATCGGCAGCCGGTCGATGCCGGCGCGGCGCATCACTTCGCTGGTCGAACCGGCAACGGCGACGCCGACCTTCTTGGCCATGATCCGGCCGCGCGATGTTTCGACGCCAATCACCCGGTCGCCGTCGCGCACAAATCCCGTCACTTCGCAGTTTTCGATGATATCGACACCGCGCTGGTCGGCGGCGCGTGCATAACCCCATGCGACTGCATCGTGGCGGGCAGTGCCGGCGCGCGGCTGTTCGAGGCCACCCAGCACGGGCAGGCGCGCGCGGTCCGAAACGTCGAGCGCCGGCATGCGGCGTTTGAGTTCATCGGGCCGCACGAAGCGCGCGTCGCCGCCTTGCAGGATCATCGAATTGCCGCGCCGTGCCGCTTCGTCTTCCTGCGCCGGGGTGTGGAACAGGTTGATGATCGAGCGCTGCGAGAACATCACGTTGTAGTTCAGGTCGTGTGACAGGTTTTCCCACAGCTTCAGAGAGTGCTCGTAGAACGGCACATTGCCTTCCAGAAGATAGTTGGAGCGCACGATCGTCGTGTTGCGGCCGATATTGCCGGAGCCGAGCCAACCCTTTTCCAGCACCGCGACATTGGTGATGCCGTGTTCCTTGGCCAGATAGTGCGCGGTCGAAAGCCCATGGCCGCCACCGCCGACGATGATCACATCGTAGGCCGGTTTTGGATCGGGCTTGCGCCAGGCCGGTTTCCAGCCCTTGTTTCCGCCAAGCGCCTGGCGGACGATTTCAAGCGCCGAGTAGCGCGCCATGGATATGCTCATCTGCTGCTGTTGTGCGGCCCATGTTGGCCAGAACCGGCGCGGGTTCAACCGCAATTTTACGCCGCCGATTTGTGCTGGTGCGACGGACCGCGTTGCAGTCCCCCGTCTTTTTCCTGCCGACTTTTATGCTATGCCGCAGTCATGCGCTTCCTTCGTTTCTTCATCGCCGCACTCGTTGTCCTGTTGCCGCTCACCGGAGCGTTCGCCCAACCTGTCGGCGACGATGCCGTGCAGCGCATCGATGGCTTGCGCCGGGATGTCGAACGCATCGCGACCAATATCGAAGGCGTCGAGGATGATGCCCGGCTCGTTGCGCTCAGCGAACAGCTTGTCGCGATCCGCACACAGCTCATCCAGGCCGGCGTCCAGCTCTCGCCGCGCCTTGAGGAGATCAAGACCCGTCTCGACCAGATCGGACCGCCGCCGGCCGAAGGCGAGCCCGCCGAACCGGCGGCGCTTTCTGCCGAGCGCACCGCGCTGGCCGAGGAGCGGGCGCGCATCAACCAGTTGCTGGGCACGCTCGAAGAACAATCCATTTCCGCCAAGACCCTGACCGACCGGATCGCCGAAACGCGGCGTACGCTGTTCACCGACCAGCTCTCGCGCAGCTATGATCTGACCGATGCCTTTGACACGGAACTGATCACCGACCTGTCGGAACGCTGGCAGGTGCTGGAACGGCGCGTCACCTCCTGGGTGACATTCACCTGGCGCACCAAATCGACCGAGATGCTGGCGGGCGTCGCGCTGGTTCTGTTGGTGGCGCTGGGCGCGTTCTATTTCTTTCGCCGCACCGTCAAGGTGTGGATCCGGCGCGATAGCCAGCACGATGCTCCCGGCAGTTTTGCGCGGCTGACGACGGCGTTCTGGTATGTCCTGCTGCCGACGATCGTCACCTGGATTTCGCTGGGGGTGGCCGTTGCGGCGCTCAACCACATGGTTGTCCTGCGCGCCGACATCCTGCGGCTGCTTGCGACCGTTATCGTGTGCATTGCGGTGATTTCGCTGGTCTGGCGGCTGTCCGAGGCGGTGTTTTCGCCCGGCCTTCCCAATTGGCGGCTGATCCCGCTGACCGACCGCGCTGCGCGGGCGTTGAAGTTCATCGTGATCGCGATGGCGGTCGTGGTGATCGTCGATATTGCCATCACTGAAATCAACGGAATTGTCGGCACATCGCTGGCCGTCACGATTGCGCGCAGCCTGATTTCCAGCATTGCCATCGGATTGCTGCTGCTGAGTGCCGGGTTCCTCAGGCCGTTCGGCGCCGAACCGGACGCGAGCGGTGGAACGGCGGCGGCTGAAGCCGCGGCCGAACCGGCTGCCACCGCGGCGAATGTCGTGACGACCGGGACCGCCCCATGGCCGCCCTATGTTCGCTGGCCGTTGCTGATCGCCGGCTTCACCATCATCGCGGCGGCGCTGCTCGGCTTCATCGGCTTTGCGCTTTTTGCCGCCCAGCAGATCGTCATCACCGGCGCCGTGATGGCCACCATGTATCTGGGCTATCTGGCCTCCAAGGCGATTGCCGGCGAAGACGCGTTTGCCAGCACAGGTCTCGGCCGGTGGCTGGAAAAGCGCTATGGCTGGGGCGAAGCGGCGCTCGACCAGGCCGGGCTTGCGGCGGGTCTGCTGCTCGGCCTGACCATGCTGTTTTTCGGCCTGCCGCTGATTGCCATGCTCTGGGGTTTCCAGTGGACCGAAATCCGCTCGTTCTCCTGGCAGGTTTTCACCGATATCCAGGTCGGTTCGATCCGCGTTTCCATTGCCGCGATCCTGATCGGCATTGCCCTGTTCATGGCAGGGCTCTGGGCGACCCGGCGGTTCCAGGCTTGGCTCGACGGCAGCGTGTTGCAGCGCGGCCGGGTCGAGGCGGGCGCCCGCAACTCGATCCGCAAGGCGCTCGGTTATGTCGGGATTGCGATTGCCGCGCTGATCGGCGTTTCAGCGGCCGGTGTCGACCTCAGCCAGCTTGCTCTCGTCGCTGGTGCCCTGTCGCTCGGCATCGGCCTTGGCCTGCAGAACATTGCGTCGAATTTCGTTTCCGGCCTCATCTTGCTGGCCGAACGCCCGTTCAAGGCCGGTGACATCATTGATGCCGGCGGATATTCCGGCACGGTCAAATCCGTGAATGTGCGCGCCACGGAGATCGAGACATTCGATCGCAAGACGCTGATCCTGCCGAACTCGGAACTGATCAATTCGGCGGTGTCGAACTGGATGCACAAGTCGACTCAGGGGCGCGTGATGATCCCGGTCGGCGTTGCCTATGACAGCGATCCCAAGCAGGTGCGCGACCTGTTGCTGGAGATTGCCGAAGACCATCCGCGGGTGCAGGCCAATCCGGCACCACTGGTCTCGTTCGAGAATTTCGGGGCGTCTTCGCTCGACTTCATCCTGTACTGCTATCTGGCGGACATCGGCTTCGGCCTTGCGGTGCGGACCGAGTTGCGCATTGCGATCTTCGAGCGCTTCAAGGCCGCCGGCATTGAATTCCCGTTCCCGCAAACCGATGTGAACATCAAGGTGACCCGCGGCGAAATGCGCGACGTGATGCGCGCTGCAAAGCCGGAGGGCGCGTTTGACGTTATCGAGACCAGCAAGCGCCGCACGTTGGAAGATGACTAAATCATGTTCAGCCGGTGTTCAGACTGGCTGTGCGAAAAGCGGATAACAAACGAAGCCTGCCGGGTTGTCCGGGCGGGTTGAACAGAAGGCAGCCGCAAGGCTGACATGTCATGAAGAAGATTTTGGTTTCCACCCTGGTCGCCCTTGCTGCGATGACCGCTGCCGCCCAGGCGGCCAGCGTCACCAACAAGGATGCCGAAGCCCGCGCGATCGTCGTGACCGAAGACGGCGTCAAGAGCGAGATCGTGCTTGGTGCCGGCGAGACGGCCACGTTCTGTGCCGCCGGTTGCTTCGTCACCCTCCCGAACGGTGACCGTGCTGCTCTGACAGGCGCCGAAGTTGTCGACATCGTTGATGGTGGTGCCGTCATCAACTGAGCCAATTTGGCGAAAATTGTCGTGATTTTCTCAACCGGCCGTTAACCCAACGGCCGGTTTTTCTGTTAGTTTACGCTACGTTAACCTAGACCTTTCACCGACTTTCCGACCTTCGCACCCTATGTTTTCGCACTGAGAGCGGAGACCGAAAACCATGGATGCGCGCGTAGATGACAATGCAATCGTGCTTGCCGTCGATCTCGATGGCACCCTGATTGCCGGTGATCTTTTGTGGGAGTGCCTGTTCCAGGCCATCCGCGCCAATCCGCTCGTCGTCTTCCTGCTGCCGCTCTGGCTGTGGCGTGGCAAGGCCCATTTCAAGCATCAGGTCTTTTCGCGCGTCACTCTCGATCCGCAGGCGTTGGCGTATCGCCCGGAAGTGCTGGCGTTCTTGCAAACGCAGAAGGAGCGTGGACGCCACATTGTGCTGGCAACTGCGAGTGACCGCCGCAAGGCGTCCCAGATTGCGAACCATCTCGGCTTGTTCGATGCCGTGCACGGGTCCGACGAAACCACAAACCTGCGCGCTGAAGCCAAGCGCAATCTGCTGGTCGATGCGCACGGCGAAGCGGGTTTTGACTATATCGGCAACAGCCGGGATGACGTGGTGATCTTTTCGGCCGCACGCCGCGCGCATCTCGTTGCGCCCGACAGGGCGGCCCGCGAGTGGGCAACCGCCCATGGCGGCGACGTGATTGTCGATACGCGCAAGGTCGGACTTGGCGACATGGCGCGCATGCTGCGCGTCCACCAATGGGCCAAGAATGCGCTTATTGCGGTGCCGGCGATCCTCGATCACCGGATCTTTGATCCCAATGTCATCGTCACGCTGATCGGCGCGTTTCTGGCGTTCAGCCTGCTGGCATCGTCGGTCTACATCTTCAACGACCTGTTCGACCTGCCGCTCGACCGGCGCCACAAGACCAAGTGCAAGCGTCCGCTCGCCGCCGGGCTGATCGATCCGGCAACCGGGGTCAAGCTCGGCTTCGGCCTTGTCGCCCTGTCGCTGGCGATCACGGCGCTTTTGCCGGTGATGTTTGCCATCGTGCTGGGCGTCTATCTCATTGCGACCACCGCCTATTCGCTGCGCATCAAGCGCTGGCTGCTGCTTGATGTTCTGACCCTTGCCGGCCTCTACACCGTGCGCGTGATCGCCGGCATGGCAGCGGTCTCTGCCGAGCCGTCCTACTGGCTGCTCGCCTTCTCGGTGTTCTTCTTCCTGTCTCTGGCCTTTGTGAAGCGTTACGTCGAGCTCGACCAAGCCTCGATCCCGGAAAAGGAACGCCTGTCAGGCCGTGGCTATCGTCCGGAAGACAAAGACGTCATTGCGCAAGCCGGCATGGCGTCGGGCTTTTCGGCGATCGTCGTCCTGTCGCTCTATCTCGACTCGGAAGCGGTGCACGGCCTCTACGCGCAGCCATGGATGCTGTGGCCGCTGGCGCCGCTGGTTCTCTACATCATCATGCGCATCTGGATCTTGGCGCGCCGCGCCGAGTTTAACGACGATCCTGTCGTGTTCATTGTCACCGACTGGCGCAGCCAGATCATGATCGCGCTGGGCGCGCTGTTGATGGTGTTTGCCGGTACGTTTGGTCATGTCTGAGACCGGCTTTTCAAGCTTTGGTCGCGTCTTTGGCGCGGCTCCGAGCCTGTCGGCGCCCGATCCCGTGCTTGCCGAACTGGCTGGCGCAGCACCCGGCGCTTTTTTGCCGGCGGGAAATGGCCGGTCCTATGGCGACAGCGGTCTCAACCAGACCGGCACGCTGGCAGACATGCGTTACAGCGCGCGCATTCTCGGCTTTGACCCCCATACGGGCATGCTGGACGCGGAACCCGGTGTCTTTCTCTGGCAGGTGATCGACAAGGTCGCGCCGCATGGCTGGTTCCTGCCGGTCACGCCGGGGACGCGCTTTGTGACGCTCGGCGGCGCCATCGCCAACGATGTGCACGGCAAGAACCATCACCGGCGCGGCACTTTGGGTGCCCATGTCGCGGCGTTGACGCTGGTGCGCTCGGACGGCGTTCACCGGATCGATCGTGCCAGCAGACCGGACCTGTTCTCGGCAACAATCGGCGGCATGGGCCTGACCGGCATCATCACCCATGTGCGCATGGCGATGATGCGTGTCGCATCGCCGGACGTGATCGAGGTGCGGCGGCCATTTGTGCGCCTTGCCGACTATTTCGACATGGCGCCCGGCGCTGACGCCGACAACGAATATGCCGTCGCCTGGCTCGACCAGTTGCATGGCGAGCGCGGCATCCTGATGACCGCAAACCATGCCCCCGATGGCCGCTACAAGCCGGTGCCGCACAAACCGCGCCTTTCGGTGCCGTTCGACCTGCCGTTTGCGGCGATCAACAGCGTCAGTCTCAAGGCCTTCAACGCGGCCTTCCATGCGGCAAAGCGCATCGGTGCCGGCAAGCCGCGCCGCTCGTCGTGGCAATCCTATTTCTATCCGCTCGATGCGGTCGGCAACTGGAACCGGCTCTACGGTCCGGGCGGCCTGTTCCAGCACCAGAGCGTGATCCCCCATGATGCGGCGCGCGAAGCGGTTCCGGCAATGCTGGCTGCCTCGCGCAAGGCCGGGCAAGCGTCGTTCCTGACCGTGCTGAAGCGGTTCGGTGCTGTCGGTTCGCCCGGCCTGATGAGCTTTCCGATCCCCGGCTACACGCTGACGCTGGATTTCCCGAACCGTGGTGCGCGTACGCTCGAACTATTGGCGGAACTGGACGCGATCACGATCGCTGCCGGTGGCCGCGTCAATCCGTACAAGGATGCGCGCATGGCGCCTCAAACCTTCGCCGCCTCGTTTCCCCAATGGCGCAGGCTCGAAGCGCTGCGCGATCCGGCGCTCGTCTCGGACTTCTGGCGCCGCACGGCGCTGGCGCTTTCACCGGAGATGAATGCGATGGCTCAAATTGAGACAGGCAGGTTCACCGGATCTGAACGCCAACCGGCTATTGCCGTTGGCGGGAATATGGGTCGGCGCGTTGCTGGAGGGTTGGGATGAAATACATTCCATTCATATTGTTCACGGTGGCCACCAATGCCGCCGCGCAGCTGATGCTCAAGCAGGGCATGATGACGCTTGCGCCCTCGGTTCTGGCGCAAAACAACATCATCCTGAAGCTGCTGCTGATCGTCTTCTCGCCCTGGGTGTTCTTCGGGCTGGCGATGTTCGTCCTGTCGATGGCGAGCCACATGTTCGTGCT
Organism: Roseitalea sp.; assembly: GCA_041752455.1. GTDB lineage: Bacteria > Pseudomonadota > Alphaproteobacteria > Rhizobiales > Rhizobiaceae > JBGSWL01. Next base: position 8,799 of record JBGSWL010000158.1, read on the forward strand.
CTCGAAGGTCGATCTGTCCTTTGCCTATCCGTTCCTGTCGCTCGCCTATGTGCTGGTAGCGGTTCTGGCCTGGCAGCTTTTCGGCGAAGACCTCGGCGCAGCCAAGATCGCCGGTATCGCCTTCATCTGCATCGGAACCATTCTGATCGCCCAATCAGGCTCACCGACATCGGAACGCGCCGCGCGCGAGGCCGCCACCATTCAGGAGACCCGTTCATGAAACACGTCATTTTCGGCGGCGACGGTTTTGTCGGCCGCTACCTGGCAGAAGACCTTTCCAAGCGCGGTCATGAGGTGCTGGTCGCGGACCTGCGCAAATCGAAGCTTGCGCATTATGAGCGCGGCGTCGGCCATGTCATTTGCGATGTGACCAATTCGGCATCGGTTGCCAGCGTGCCGATCAGCGCCGACGACATGGTCTACAACATGAGCGCGATGATGCTGACGCCGATCCAGACGCGCATCAACCGCTATCCGTTCTTCTATCCGGTCAACACGTTCGGTGCCGCCAACATCATGGCGCATGCGGCTTCGTCGGGTGCCGGCAAGATGGTGCAGTATACGACCGACATGGTCTATGGCCGCACGGTCCAGACCCCGCAGGACGAGAGCCATCCGGTCTCGCCGGTCGGCCATTATGGCGGCTCGAAGGCACAGACCGAGGCAATTGCTGCCGACTGGCGCGCCCGCGGCATGAACATCACCATCGTGCGCCCGCGCCTGATCATCGGGCCGGGACGTCTCGGCATCCTTGCGAAACTCTTCAAGTTGATCGACCTCAACCTGCCGGTGCCGATGATCGGTTCCGGTGCCAATCCGTACCAGTTCATCTCGGTATTCGATTGCGCCGAGGTTGCGCGCCTCGCATGGGAACATGGCTGCCCGAACAAGGCCTACAACCTTGGCTCCGACAACCCGCCGCCGGTCAAGACGCTGCTCGGCGACCTGATCAAGTCGGCCGGATCGAAGTCGATCCTCGTTCCGACGCCCGCCTTTGCGGTCAAGGCAACGCTCAGCCTGCTCGACTGGCTGAACATGCCGCTGATGGACCCGGAGCAGTACATCATCGCCGACGAGTACTGCGTGCGCGACACGACCGCTGCCAAGGCCGATTTCGGCTGGGCGCCGAAGTATCGCGACGAGGACATGCTGCGCGAGGCCTATGCCGAATACCGCCGCTACAAGGAGGCCGGTCTGCCGATCGGCAACTCCACCATCGTCGCCGCCGAATAAGGAATGAAACGGATGCTTGATTTTCTGAGCCGCAAGAAGACGTCGACGACAGCAGCCGCCAAAGCCGTCATCGATGACGTTCCGTCCATGACGACACCGATGCCCGGCGAAGCGCCCGGCCCGCTCGCAAAGCCTGCTTTCATTTCGGTGGAAGCGGCCAAGGCGATGGACCTTGCCGCGATGACCGACCTCTTCAAGGCGCACTACAACCCCGGCCAGCTGCATTTCATGAAGCTGCTCGGCTTCAACAAGATCAAGATCGAGCGTGCCGAAGGCATGCACTACATCGATCAGGATGGCCGCAAGATCCTCGACTTCTTCGGCGGCTTCGGGTCGCTGGCGCTTGGCCACAACCATCCGCGCATCGTTGCCGCGCGCAAGCGCTTCCAGGACGAGAACCGGCACGAAATCGCCATGGCCTTCATGAGCCAGTATGCGGTGGCGCTGGCCCACAACATCGCGGCGCTGTCGCCCGATGATCTCGATTATGTGTTTCTGGGCTCATCCGGCTCGGAAGCCATGGAAGCAGCGCTGAAGATCGCCGAGCGCGCCGCCGGGCCGGAGCGCCCGCTTGTGGTCTATGCGCAGAACTCGTTCCACGGAAAGACCAAGGGCGTCCTGTCCTATACCGACGGCCCGCTCTATCGCGGCGAGTTCAAGCTGATGGACAACGGCATCAAGGTGCCGTTCGGCGATATCGATGCGGTGGAAGCCGCCTTCAAGGCGCACCCGGAAATCGGCGTGATCTGCCTTGAAACCGTGCAGGGCGGCGGCGGGATCAATCTTGCAACCCGCGAATACTGGCAGACGCTGCGCGCGCTCTGCGACAAGCACGGCGTCATCTGGATTGCCGACGAAGTGCAGTGCGGCGTCGGTCGCACCGGGCGCTTCTATGCCTTCGAGCATTATGGCGTGGTGCCGGATGTGACGGCGATCGCCAAGTCGCTTGGCGGCGGCAAGACCGCGATGGCCGCCATGGTGGCGCGTCGCGATCTCTACATGAAAGCCTATGGCACGCCGAAGACCGCGCTCATCCATGCGCCGGCGACCTTCGGCGGCATCGGCGAAGCCTGCATCACCGCGATCGAGACGCTCGATGTGCTTTATGATGACCACCTGATCGACAATGCGGCCGAGACCGGCGGCTACCTGAAGGCCGAGATCGAGCGGCTGCAGTCCAAATATCCGACGCTGATCAAGGACGTGCGCGGCATGGGCTGCATGATCGGCATCGAGTTCCACGACCTGTCGCAGACGCTGCCGATGGTGCTTCGCCCGGTCGTGGCGCGGCTCGACGACAAGCTGAAAGGCTCGCTGCCGGGCTTCCTCGGCGCGCTGCTCCTGCGCGACCACGGCGTTCTGGTGGCGTTCACCGAATACAATCGCAACGTCGTGCGCCTGTTGCCGCCGTTGATCCTGACGCGCGCCGACGTCGACCGTTTCGTCGGCGCGATGGACCAGGTTCTGGGACGCGGCGTTACCGGCATCGTGCGCGACTTCATCAAGGCGCAGGTGCTTTGAGGCCGCGCGACCCGAAACACGAGGGAAAGGGCGGCTGATCCGATGGTTGCTGCCGTGATCGAGGAAATCCATGTCCGCTCGCTCGCCCTCGGCGAGTGGCTGGCGCGGCTTGTCGCCTCGTGGATGGCCGTTGGCGGAATGCTGCTGATGATCGCGTTCGCGCTGACGCTGGCAGCGGTCGGCTGGGTTTTCCCGGTCAACAACTGGGACATGTTCGCCTATGTGGCCGCCGCAAAGGAAGCGGCGGGCCTCACCGATCCGGCAGCGCTGCACCGGGAAGCCTATGAGGCGATCCGCCAGAGCATACCGGCGGGCGACTTCATCGTCCTGACGCAGGACCGCGACTATCGCGTCGCCATGTACAATGACGCGGCGGGCTTCCTCTCGATGCTCGGCTTCTACCGGGTCAAGTGGCTGTATGTGGAGGCCGTCGCATTCCTGTCGTCCTTGATGACGCCGTACCAGGCGATCCGCTTGCTTTCGGTCGTGCCTGCGGCGCTGTGCGTGCTGGTCGCGGCCTGGTGGCTCGGCCGCGAACGCGCCCTGCATCTGGCGCCGCTGGCGCTCGCCCTGTTTGTCGCCTCGCTTGCCGGTGACATTGCCCGCGAAGGCGCACCGGATGCGATCTCGTCATTCCTGTTTATCGCCGGCATCTTCGCGTTCGTTGCCAAGAAGGAAGCGCTGGTGGCAGTGCTGCTCGTGCTCACCTTCCTCGCCCGGCCGGACCACATCGCTTATACCGGCGTCCTGATGGTGATTGCGCTGGTCATGCGCACGCCGTCCTGGGGCGCGACGGTTGCGTTCTTCGTGTCGCTGGCCGGTTATGTCGTGATCACCAAGACCGGCGGTCATCCGGGCTGGTGGGTACATTTCTGGTTCACCCATGTCGAGTTCGTCAAAACCCTCGTCGGCTTCGACCCGGACTTTTCCGTCGTGGTCTACCTGAAGTCGCAGATGCGCGTCCTCGTGCGCTCGCTGGTCGAGGAAACCTGGATCGCCGTCCTGCTCGTTGCCGGCCTTGCCTGGTGGCAGATGGCGCTGCGGGGTGCGAAGGTTGCGCCGCGCGAGGCGACCGTGCTTGTCGCGACGCTTCTGGCGATCGGCGCCAAGCTGGTGATCTTTCCGCTCAACGAGACGCGCTTCTGGTTCCCCTATCTGATCGTCTTCGGCCTCGTGGTCATCGGCATGATGCGCGACGTGCGCTGGCTTCCGGAACGGAGGCTGGCATGAGCATCATCGACGACAAGAAACTCGCCGCCGACGGCTCGCGCAACCGGTTCGATGCGCGCGCACCGTTTCGCGCCGTGCTCGACGCGCTGCTGGCAGCGGCGGCAGTTCTGCAGGCGCATTTCGGTCGCGCGATCGGCGCCCTGTCGATCATCGCTTTCTTTGCGCTGATCCTTGCCATCGACTGGCTGCGCCCGGCGGAAAACTGGGACACGTTTGCCTATCTCGGCGTCGTTGCGCGCGACTGGATGGGCATCAGCGATCCGGCAGCGATCCATGCCTTCGCGTTCGATCTGGTACGCGGTGCTTCAGAGCCCGAAACCTTTGCGGAACTGACGCAGAGCGATGCCTACCGCCAGACCATGGCGAACGATCCGGATGCGTTTGTCTCGATGCTCGGCATGTATGATGTCAAATGGCTCTACGTGGCGCTGCTTGCGGCGCTTGTGCCATGGCTTGGCCACGACGCCGGGTTTGCGATCAACTGCGGCGCGTCGCTCCTGATGGCGATGTCGATCATCGGCTGGATGCAGGCGCGCGGCATCCTGCGTTTCGGTCTTGTGGTCCCGGCGCTGCTGATCATCGCCGGTGTGCCCGGATTTGCGATGGTCGACATCCCGGATTTCCTGACGCTTTCGCTGGTGACCAGCGCTGTCCTTTCCTTTGATCGCGACCGGATGGCGGTCGGAACCGGCGCGCTGGTGCTTGCTGTGCTGACCCGGCCGGATGTGATGGTTGCCGCCGGTGTCCTGATGGCTGCGGCCTGGTTCTTTCGCGATACACGGCTTGCATGGCGCCTTGCCTTTGCCTTTGCCCTGTCGGTCGGCGCCTATCTCGTCGTCAAAGCGGGCTCGACGCATCCGGGCTGGTGGCCCCATGTCTGGTTCTCGACCTACAAGATGCAGAACGACCTGACCGGCTTCGACCCGGACTTTTCAATCACGGTCTATGCGACCGCCTTTGCCTGGAACATCGTACGCGCCGTCATCGAAAAAAGCTGGCTCGGCCTGCTGATCCTCGCACTTGGTGGCTGGGCGATGATGCATGCGGCGGGCATACGGCTTTCCAACCGGCGGCTGGTTCTGGTTTCGGCGTTGCTGCTTGCGCTTGTCGTGAAGTTCCCGCTGTTTCCCTTGCATGACAGCCGCGTGCATCTGCTGTTCCTTCTGCCGGCTCTGTTACTGCTGGTTGCGGAACTGACAGAGACATTTTCCAGACACATGGCAAAGCGGATCATCTGACATGGCAGTGGAAGCGGTGATTGACAAGGCAGGCTCATACTTGCGCGGTGCGGCGGTCAAGCGCTTTGCCGATCGGGTGTGCATCGCGCTGGCGCTCGCCATGGTGCTGGCCTTTGCCGCCTATGGCGTGCTGCGCCCGGCCTGGAACTGGGACAAGGTCGCCTATGTCGCCTCGGCGCTGGAGAACCGCTTTGCGGATCCGGTCGAACTGCATCGCGAAACCTGGAAGGTCATCGAGTCTGGCGCCAGTGAGGCGCAACTGGCCAACCTGCGCGAGGCAAACCCCTACAATCGCGCAAACTACGAGAGCGCCGAGGCGCTGCATTCGCAACTTGTGCTGTTTCGCGTCAAGCCGGGCTATGTGACAGCGATCCGCGCGCTGGAGCCGGTCTTCGGGATTGCGGGCGCTGCCATTGCGATGAGCGTCATTCCGGCGATTTTCGTCGGCTGCTTCCTCATTTTCTGGCTCTGGCGGGCAGGCGCGGCGCAGGCTTCGGTCTTCGTGATGCCGGCGCTGGTTGTCGGCGACTTCTTCCACATGACGATCCATGTGGTGCCAGACATGATGCATGCGGCCGTGGCGCTTCCGGCGCTTCACCTGATGTGGCGCGGGCGGGACTGGCCGGCAGCGGCATTGCTCGTGGGCGCGGTTCTGGTGCGCCCCGACTCCGTCATCCTGACCTTTGCAATCCTTCTTTCGGCGCTGGTCTTCCGGCTCGACTGGAAACCCTGGCTTGTCTCGCTGGTCGCCGGACTGGTCGTTGCCAAATGGATTGCCGCCTTCGGCGACCATCCCGGCTGGTGGTCGCATTTCGTCTTCTCGACCGTCGAGCTTCAGCCGTTCATGGATCAGTTCGATCCGGATTTTGCCTTTGCAACGATGATCAAGGGCTATGTGCGTGGCCTGTCGGTAGCGGCGCAGTTCAACCAGTGGCCCTGGCTGCTGATGCTTCTGGTGTTCGGCAGGCTGGCGATCCTGTCGCGCGGGCTTGTCGGTTCAAAGCGCACCGAAGCGATCTTTCTGGCAAGCTTTCTCGGCCTTGCAGGCAAATATGCCAGCTTTCCGCTGCCGGACGACCGGTTCTACTTCATCTTCATCGCCGGCATGACGATCAGCCTTGCGCTGATCGCCAAGCCGATCCTGTTGCCGATCGCTGACCGGTTCAGGACCGCGGCTTGAGGTTCTCCGGATCGTACAGCGGCGCATAGCCGACACCGGCGATGATGACCGGATACTGCTCGCCGAAATACTCGATCATGTAGCGATTGCCGACGACTGCATGCCCGTGCGGTATCCAGGCAAGGGCGATGTTCTTGCCGACCGACGGACCAAAGGCGATCGATGTCGTATAGGACCGGCGGCCCTTGGCATCGACCAGCGTCTGCCCGGTTGAAGGATCGAGCACCGGGCAAATGCCGACCGGGTAGCGCTTCACGCCATGGGAATCGGTATTTTCGTCCATCACCAGCGTGCACAGCATTGCCGCCTGATGCGGCAGCGCGCGCTGGGCGAGGTAGGCAGCCTTGCCGCGGAAATCGTCGTCCTTGACCTTCGGGCGGGCCAGATCAGACTCGATCAGGTTGTAGTCGGTCAGAAGGTCCGAATTCTGCAGGCGCAGCGACTTTTCCATGCGGCGCGAGTTTGCGTAGGTCTCGACGCCGAACGCCATGATGCCCTCAGCGCGCAGCGCATCCCAGACGGCAAGACCGTCGTCATAGGCCATGTGCAGTTCGAAGCCCTGTTCGCCGACATAGGAAATCCGGAACGCGGTGACCGGCTTGCCCGCAATCGTCAGTTCCTTGAGCGTTGCAAAGGCAAACGCCTCTTGGTCGAGCGCAGACGGATCGGTGACCACCTTCTTCAGGCTTTCGCGCGCCTGCGGGCCCCAGATGCCGATGGTGACATTGGCGTCCGTCACATCCTCGATCATCACGTCAAAGCCGCGGTCCTTCGCAAGGCGGCGCATGAAGGCAAAGTCGCGCGGTCCGGCATCGGCCCCGTCGATCACGCGGCAACGGTCCGCCATGCGCAGCACGGTCAGATCGGCGCGCACGCCGCCATCTTCTTCGAGGAAGTGGGTGTAGATGCCGCGATTGATGTTGCGCTCGCCGCCGATCTTCGCAACGCACAGCCATTCCAGAAAGGCCACATGGTGGGGGCCCGACACGTCGTAGATGGCAAAGTGCGACAGGTTGATGATGCCGACGCTTTCGCTCATCTCTAGCTGCTCGGCATTTGAAACGCGCCAGAAATGGCGGTTGTCCCATTCGTTTTCGCGCACCGGCACCTTGTGCGCCCACTTGTCCAGAAGGTGGTTGTTGGCGGCATAGCCATGCGCGCGTTCCCAGCCGCCCAGTTCCATGAAGTGGCCGCCGAGTTCCACTTCGCGGGCGTGGAACGGCGAGCGGCGGACATTGCGGCCCTTTGAGAACGGCTCGCGCGGATGCACAGCCGGGTTGTAGATCTTCATGGCGGTTTCGGAGCACCGGTCATGGATGAACTGTTCGCCGGTCTGGTGCGGGTAGAAGCGCGCATAGTCCGCCGCATGGATGTCGATTGGCGTGCGTCCGTCGGTCATCCAGTCAGCGATCAGCTTGCCGACCCCGGGACCATCCTTGACCCAGACTGCGACCGCATACCAGAGGCCGCGCACCTTGACGCTTTCGCCGAGCGAGGCGCCGCCGTCGGTCGTCACCTGCAGCAGGCCGTTGAACGAGCGCTTTTCCTCGTAACCGAGTTCGGCAAGGATCGGCGTCAGCTCGATCGCCCGTTCGAGCGGCTCGATCACCTGCTCCATGTCGAGATCGCGCTGGGAGGGCGACAGCCGTGCCTGATGCTTGTCGAGGATGTCGCGCGGGTGGCAGAGGCGCGGTTCGCGCTCCTCGTAGTATCCCCACTCGATCATGCCGCCTTCGGTCGATTTCGGATCGCCGGTGTCGCGCATGTAGGCCGAGTTGCCCTGGTCGCGCAGCAGCGGCCAGCCGATCTCCTTGCCGGTTCCGGCAAATTCCTCATAGGGCCCGAACCACAACAGCGGATGGTCGACCGGCATCACCGGCAGGTCTTCGCCTGCCATGTCGGCAATCAGGCGGCCCCAGAGCCCGGCGCAGACAACAACATGGTCGGCATGGATCGTGCCCTTGGCGGTCTGCACACCGCGAATGCGGCCGTCTTCGATGACGAGACCGGTTGCGGCGGTGTTGGCAAATGCGGTGAGCTTGCCGCTCTTTTCGGCTTCATCGACCAGCAGGCCCGCGACAACCTGGCTGCGCGGAATGACGAGGCCGGCGTCCGGATCCCACATGCCGCCCTGCACGACGCTTTCCTCGATCAGCGGGAACTTTTCCTTGATCTCGGCCGGTTCGATCATGCGCGCGCGCGTGCCGAATGCCTTGCCCGAGGCGACCTTGCGGCGGATTTCGTCCATCCGGGCATCATCGCCGACGCGGGCGACTTCGAGGCCGCCGACGCGGGCATAGTTGCCGCGCTTTTCAAAGAAATCGATCGAGTACTGCGTTGTCCAGACCGACAGGAGATCGTGGCTGGTGGTGTAGCAGAAGTCGGAGGCGTGCGAGGTTGAGCCGATGTCGGTCGGGATCGCGCTCTTGTCGATGCCGACAATGTCGCTCCAGCCGCGCTCGATCAGGTGATGGGCGACGGATGCGCCGACGATCCCGCCGAGACCAATGATGACGACATTTGCACGTTCGGGAAACCTGGCCATGGCCACGATGCTCCAACAAAAAAGAGGTGACCCGCACCGGCGGGCATCGCTGCGATTTATCCGAAAAAGGTCCGGTTTGCCCTGTTCTTTCTGCGACCGGGCGATGTCGCGCCTGACCGATTGCGCAACGTTACTTGCCAGCGGCCTTCCGGCGCCTACACTCGTTTCCATGACGAGATTGCGCAGCGTTTTCACTGCGGCTCTTGCCGCCATGATATCGGCTTTCAGCCTTTGTCCGGCACAGGCCGAAGAGGTCGATGTCGAGCTTGTGCTTGCCGTCGATGTTTCCGGGTCGATGCGCAATGCCGAACTACGTTTGCAACGGCGCGGCTATGTCGAGGCGCTGCGCTCGCCACAGGTGCATGAGGCGATTGCGCGCGGCGATCTTGGCAAGGTTGCGATCACCTATCTGGAATGGGCGCGCGACGACCTGCAGAAGGTGATCGTGCCATGGACGCTGATTGATGGTGCTGCATCAGCCAACGCCTTTGCCGACCGGCTGGAGGCGGCAGGAATCGAGAACATGCGCAACACCTCGATCAGCGGCGCCATCGAAACCGCCATGCGCATGCTGGACGACAATCCGCATGACGGCCTTCGCCAGGTGATCGACATTTCCGGCGACGGACCGAACAACCAGGGCGGAACAGTGACCGATGCGCGCGACTTGGCCGTTGCCTCCGGGATCACGATCAACGGCCTGCCGATCCTTGCGCAAGCCTGGACCTCGGGCTTCGGCTACGGCCTTGATGACTACTACCGGGCGTGCGTGATCGGCGGGCCGGGCGCTTTCGTGCTGCCGGTCACGGAATGGGACGAGTTTGCGGAAGCAGTCCGGCGCAAGCTGGTGCTCGAACTGGCAGGCCTGAAACCGGATGGCGGCGACACGGCCCTGCCTGTGGTCCGGGCGCAGTTTCTCGATGTGGTGCCGGACAATGTCGATTGCCGGATCGGCGAAAAGCAACGGCGAACCTATGAGTTCGACCGTTAGGCCTCGACGCTGACCGTTGCCGGGGCCTGAAGCAGCGGGTGCTTGCGCTCGGCGCGTTCCTGCTGCGGGCTCTTGTCGTAGAGTTCGCGGTAGCATTTGGAAAAATGCGAGGCGGAGACGAAGCCGCAGGCAATCGCCAGTTCGACGACCGGAAGGGTTGACTGCACCAGCAGGTGACGCGCCCGGTCGAGGCGGATTTCCAGATAGTAGCGCGCCGGTGAACGGCCCATCTCCTGGCGGAACAGCCGCTCGATCTGGCGGCGCGACAGGCCGACATGGTCGGCAATTTCCACCAGCGACAGGGGCTCGGCGAGATGGGCTTCCATCAGCTCGATGATTTCCAGCACGCGCGCATTCTGCACGCCAAGGCGGGCGCGCAGCGGCAGGCGCTGGCGATCCCCGGCAGAGCGCACCCGGTCGGTCAGCATCTGTTCGCAGACCCGGTTGACGAGATCATCGTCAAAGTCGCGGGCGATCAGCGACAGCATCATGTCGAGCGACGCCGTGCCACCGGCGCAGGTGAAGACGTTGCCGTCGATCTCGAAAAGGTCGGCGAACACCTGCACCTTCGGGAATTTTTCCTGGAAGCCCGGCAGGTTCTCCCAGTGGATGGCGCAGCGCTTGCCGGACAAGAGCCCGGCGGCGGCAACCACATGGGCACCCGTACACAGCCCGCCGACGGCAATGCCGCGCGTGTGTTCCTCGCGCAGCAAACCGGTCAAGCCGCGTGTCGCATGGTGTTCGATATTCAGGCCGCCGCAGACGAGAAACAGTGTCGGCCGCTGTTCGGCGCCGATCAGGCGGCGTTCGTCAGCGCTTGATGTGGTGACGGCGATGGCAACACCGTTCGAGGCGGCGACCGGTTGGCCGTCTTCCGACGACAATCGCCATTCATAGGCCGTCTTGCCGAGCATGCGGTTTGCAAGCCGTAGCGCCTCGATGGCCGAGGCAAAGGCGATCATGGTGAAATCCGGGACCAGATGAAAGACGATCCGGCGCACGGGCAGGGGCGTCCGTCTGGTCAGCGTGTCGTCCACTTTCCGATCTCCGGGGCTTGTCATGGTGCGGCGGGCCGGGCTTCACATCGCCTGCGTGTCGCACCTGCGACATTTCATCAGTCAAACGTCTGTCCTGCAAGGGATTTGTTTGGCGCCCTCATGGTCGCAAACAGGCTGATGCGTTGACGACTAGACAAGCAAAAGCCGCCCGCAGCACAAGGCCGGGGCGGCTCGCAATTGTCGGAACGATCCGGTCGCGTCAGACGATCATGCCGTAGCGCGAACCGGCGCGGGCGCCGGTTTCACCGGGCATGGTGTTGGCGAGGCGCTGACGCTCCATCGCAGTGGTGAGATTGCGGCCGGTTGCCGGTGCATAGGCCGAGCGGGTGCTGGCGCGGAAGAGGTTGAGGAAAATCGACATGGTCCTGGTGCTCCAATGCCCGGGTGCGGGCGCAGTGTTCCGTTGCAGTGCATATGGTCCTTCCGCGACTTTTTTGCGACTGCGAAAGCGCTGTTGAGCGTCGATTTTGCGACATGTCAGAATGTCGCAGGCAAGATGGTGAACGCGGGGTTAATTGTCGCCCTTGCCGTGCACGGCCTTATGCAGGATCGAGTTGATCAGTGTCTGGTAGGGGATGCCCTCCCGCAGGGCCATGGCTTTCAGCCGGAGCAGGTTCCCCTCGTTGATGCGCATCGTGATCTTCTTGCTGCGACTGGCAAATGTGTTGCGGGCCATCTGCTGCAGTTCGGCCTTGCGTTCGGGCGTGAGGAAGCTCTCCCATTGGGAGATGTCGCTGTTCTCGATGGCTTCGATCAACTCGCGCTCTTCATCGTCGATATAAGGACCGGTGAAGCGGTCTTCGTCCTTCAGTTTTCCGTCCATGGCTCACTCTCCCAGATATTGTTTCGTGTATTTGCGGCTGGGGTAGGCGGTCTTCAAAAACAAGGTACCGTCTTCCTCGATCACGTAAGGGACACAAAAAGCGTAACCGTCCATATCAAGTATGAACATGCGCTGATGCGGGCGGCTCGGGTTTCGCAGGTCATCCAAGACCCGTCCTTCCTGAATCGCCGTCGCGCAGTCGGCGAGGCCGATACCGCCACGACCGTCCGTTTCCCGGATCATCCGATCCTCGTCAGCGTTCCAGCGGATGTTTCGGTCTGGCATTTGCCAGACAATGTTTGGCAATTTTGGCGCGGGCGCAAGTTTGGGGTGAAACTCAGCCCCGGCGGCGGCCACCCCGGCGACGGCCGTCGTCTCCCGCTTCAGACTGCGCCCGGCGCTCCGGCAGGGCGACGGCGGCGGCAAGGTTCGGGAACGCATCCAGCTTGTTCGGCAGTGCCATGGCCGAGACGAACAGGCGCTGGAAGTCCGGCTCCAGCGCTGTCTCGATCTTTTCGATCTCGGTAACGGCGGTCTCGATCTCGCGGCGGAAGTCGCGGTTGATCAGCGCCATGCGCGCACCGGTGCCGGCCGCATTGCCGACCGCGGTGACACGGGCCAGGTCGCAATCGGGGATCAGGCCGAGCACCATGGCGTATTTCGGATCGATGAAGGAGCCGAAGGCCCCGGCAAAGCGGATCTCGTCGACCGTGGTGATCGCCAGCTTGTCCATCAGCAGGCGGATGCCGGCGTAGAGCGCTGCTTTCGCCAGTTGGATGGCGCGGATGTCGTTTTGCGTCACGGTGATCGATTGGGCGCCTTCATGCAGCACATAGAAGAATGTGCGCTTGTTCTCGATGATGCGCGGCGTGCGCGCGGCCATCGCACCGTCGATCACGCCATCTTCCGAGATCAGGCCGGCGAGGAACATTTCGGCGACCACCTCGATGATGCCGGACCCGCATATGCCGGTGACGCCGATGTCCTTGGCCGCTTCGGCAAAGCCCGGTTCATCCGACCACATCTCGACGCCGATCACCTTGAAGCGCGGCTCCAGCGTTGCCGCATCGATGCGCACGCGCTCGATGGCGCCCGGCGCGGCGCGCTGGCCCGACGAAATCTCGGCGCCTTCGAAAGCCGGCCCGGTCGGAGACGAGGCGGCGACGGTCCGGTATTTGGTGCCGAGAATGATTTCCGCATTGGTGCCGACATCGACCAGCAGCATGGTCTCGTCAGAGCGATGCGGCCCTTCCGCCAGCGTCGCAGCTGCGGCATCCGCCCCCACATGGCCGGCAATGCACGGCAGCACATACATGCGCGCGCCAGGGTTCAGGGCAAGCCCGTTGTCGATGGCGCGCATCTCGACGGCACCGGAAAGCGCCAGCGCAAACGGCGCGCCACCAAGTTCCGTCGGGTCGATTCCCAGAAACAGGTGGTGCATCACCGGGTTTCCGACAAACACCGTGTCGAGGATGTCCGCGCTGTCGATTTCCGCCTCGCGCGCCACGTCGGCGATCAGGCCGTTCAGCGTTTCGCGCACGGCGCGGGTCATTGCCTCGCGCCCGTCCGGATTCATCATCACGTAGGACACCCGGCTCATCAGGTCTTCGCCAAAGCGGATCTGCGGGTTCGACGCCCCGGACGACGCAATCGTCAGGCCCGACAGCAGCGAGACCAGATGCAAGGCGATGGTCGTCGAGCCGATGTCGCAGGCAATGCCGTAGGCCTCGTTCTTCAGGCCCGGATAGAGCGCGACAATGGTTGCCGGCCCGCCGATGCGCGGCTGGTGCACGGCGGCGGTCACTTGCCATTTGCCCTTGCGCAGGATGCCTTGCACCTGCGGCACCAGATGCGGATCGCAGCCGATCTCGCCATAGTGCCACTGCTCGGCGAGCGCCACCTTGAGCCGGTCGAGATCGCCGAGCGGCTTTTCCATGTCCGGCTCTTCAACCTCGACATAGCACATGTGCAGCGCCGGATTGCGGGCAAAGACCCGCGTGTCGGCAGCCTTGCGCACAACCTGGCGGTTGACGGCCGCATCGGCCGGAATGTCGATGACGAGATCGCCCTCGATGGTCGCCGAACAGGACAGGCGGCGCCCTTCGGCCAATTCGCGCACCTGCCGGTAGCGGGTTTCCTTGGCACCGACCGGCGAGATGTGCGAGGCGTCCGACGTGATGCCATGCTTGGCAAAGTGGCCGGTCTGCACCTCGACCTGGCAGCGGCCGCAGGTGGCGCGCCCACCGCAGACGCTTTCCACATAGACGCCGAGTTCGCGCGCTGCCTCGATCACGGGCGTGCCCTTGGCAAAGCGTCCGCGCTTGCCTGACGGCATGAAGAGGACAAGGGGATCAGTCATGGATGGTTGCTCCGAACACCCTCGTCCTTCGAGGCTCCGCTTCGGCAAGGCCTGCGTCACACCTCAGGATGAGAGTGTCAAAGCCAATGCCAGAACTTCTACTTTTCGTGCCTTGTGGCAGCAATGTTTTCCCCTCATCCTGAGGTGCGAATGACGAAGTCATGAGCCTCGAAGGGCGAGGGAAAACATGATGCTCGAAGCCACAGTCTATATTCTGCGATGTTCCGATGGCAGTTACTACACCGGCATCACGAAACAACAGGTTGAGGCACGGGTTTGGGAACACAATCATCTTCCTGACGAGAAATCATACACGTTCAAAAGGAGACCCGTAGAACTGGTGTTTACCGAGACTTATGACCGTGTTCTGGACGCGATTGCCCGAGAAAAACAGATCAAGGGTTGGTCTCGGCGAAAGAAGGAGGCACTGATCAGTCTTCACTATGAAGGACTCCCGTCTTTGTCGCGTCGAGGTCATCTGGTCAGAGCAGACTGAAGCCATCCTCGTCCTTCGAGGCTCCGCTTCGGCAAGCTCAGCGTCGCACCTCAGGATGAGGATGATATGGAACTCGCCCCCCACCCTCTATCCCTCCCCTCCAGGGGGAGGGAGGACACCAGCGCCGCAACATTTCTGCATCGGGGAACGCGCAAGCAAATTTCGTCTCACCCGCCGACCCGCGCGGCCCTGCCACCGCGGCGGCCACCGGCCGAGGCAG
>JBGSWL010000159.1:0-18750 GCA_041752455.1 Roseitalea sp.
CACGGCCGGTCTTCAGCGCCAGAAGCGACAGGCCATGCGCGCGTTCGGGATCAATCTGGTGCAGCAGGGCCAGGCCCATCCGCTCCACCATCCTCACCAGACGCCCTCGGGGAAGATGTGGCCGGTGGCGCCAAGGGGCAGGGATTTGTCCCAGACCACATCCGACAGGGCCAGCCTGCGGTAAAGATGGGGAAAGAGCGCCCCGCCGCGCGACGGCTCCCATTTCAGGGCGGGGCCGAGGGTATCGGCGTTGAGCGCCACCAGCACCAGATCGCTTTCGGCGGTGAAATACTTCGAGGCGGTTTCAGCGACCTGGGCGGCAGTGGAGATGTGGATGTAGCCATCCGCAAGGTCGATGGGCGCGCCCAGCGTTTCGCCAGCGGCACGGAAGGCATCCCATTCGGGGCGGCGGAAAATCTTGTAGATCAGCATGGGGCGCTTTTGCCCTGTGGCGGGCGTTTGGTCAATGCGTCAGCACAGCAGGGCCGTCAGGACAGGCGTTGGCGCGACGGGCGGATTCCAGCTTTGACACATTCGGGAGGGGGAGGCAGACTGGGCGTTCAACCAAAGAGGGAGTTTGCGATGCGGAGGTTTTTCCTGTCCACGGCGGCTATGGCCTTTGGCGCCGGGGCCGCACAGGCGGATTACACGGTTCATGTCATCCATATCAATGACCTGCACAGCCGGATCGAGGCGGTGAATGCGTTCGATTCCACCTGTTCTGCAGAAGACGCGGCGGAGAACAAATGCTTTGGCGGTGTCGCGCGGGTGGCCACCAAGATCAGGGAGCTGCGCGACGGGCTGAAAGCGGCGGGCGCGAATGTGATCGTGCGGGATGCCGGGGACCAGTTTCAGGGCAGCCTGTTCTATTCGACCTACAAGGGCGCGGTCGAGGCCGAGTTCATGGAGGCCATCGGTTTTGACGCGATGGCGGTGGGCAACCACGAATTTGACGACGGGCCCGAGGGGTTGGGCGGGTTTCTGGACAAGGTGACCTTCCCGGTGATTTCCGGCAACGTCGATGTCAGCCAATCGAACGTGCTGGCGGGCCGGGTCAAAAACCATGTCGTGCTGGAGGTGGGCGGCGAGAAGATCGGCATCATCTCGGCACTGGCGACGGATACGGTGGAGACATCAAGCCCGGGGCCGACGGTGGTGTTTCAGGACGAGATTGACAGTCTGAAGGCGGATGTGGCGGCGCTGGAAGCCGAAGGGGTGACCAAGATCATCGCGCTGAACCATGTGGGCTACCGCAAGGACATGGACATCGCGGCGGCGGTGCCGGGGCTGGATGCGGTGGTGGGCGGGCATTCGCACACGCTGCTGTCGGCGACCGATCCGAAACGCGGTGGCCCCTATCCGACCTGGGTTGACGGGCAGAACGGCGCGCTGGTGCCGGTGGTGCAGGCCTATGCCTATTCGAAATATGTCGGGCATCTGGAGCTGACCTTTGATGATGCGGGAACCCTGATCTTTGCGGGGGGCAACACCATTCTCTTGGACGCCAGCGTTGTTCCCGACCCCGAAATCGAGGCGCGGGTGAAGGAGCTGGGCGGGCCGATCGAGGAGCTGAAGACCAAGGTCGTGGCGGAAAGCGCCGCCGATATCGATGGCACGCGGGAAAGCTGCCGGGCGGTGGAATGCGCCATGGGCAACCTGATCGCCGATGCGATGCTGGACCGGGTGGCCAATCAGGGCGTGACCATCGCCATCCAGAACGGCGGCGGGGTGCGGGCCAGCATTGACGCGGGGCCGGTGACGATGGGCGAGGTGCTGACCGTGCTGCCCTTCCAGAACACGCTGTCGACGTTTGAGGTGACTGGCGCCACGATTCTGGCCGCGCTGGAAAACGGGGTCAGCCAGCTGGAGGATGGCGCGGGCCGGTTCCCGCAGGTGGCCGGGCTGAAATACACCTTTGATCCGGCGGCTGCGGCCGGGGCGCGGGTGAGCGAGGTGATGGTGCTGGTGGGCGGTGACGCTTGGGGGCCGATTGATCCCGCAGCGGTCTACAAGGTGGTGTCGAACAACTATGTGCGGGGCGGTGGCGACGGCTACAAGATGTTCGTCGATGCGGCCAATGCCTATGACTTTGGCCCGGACGTTGCCGATGTGACCGCCGAGTATATGGCCAAGCTGGGCGCCTACACGCCCTTCACCGACGGGCGGATCACCCGCAAGGAGTGATCAGGGCCCATCGGTGACGGCTGGATGAGCCCAAAAGGGGCGCCGGTGATGCCGGCGCCCTTTGCTTTGCGCGCCCCCAAGGACGCAACGGCACGGAGCCGCCCCTTCCAGTTCGGCGCATTTCCGCGCTGCGGCGGGAAGATGTGCTGCATAAAGTGGCAGTTTTGACGGGCGGGGTGAAAAGCGCAGGGCGGCACTGCCAACCAGATTGTTCGACACCCCGTGCTTTGCTGTGCTGAGCACACTCGGCTTTTTCCGAGAACAGAGTGTGTGCGGTGGAGACAGGGTTTTGGACGGCCATCCCCACCGCACGGGTGCAACAAACGCTGCCTGCTTACTATGGGTGCTCTTCCCGGAAATGGAAGGCGCGTGGGCGGATGAACGGGGGAAAAAACGGATGAAACTGACAAGACGCGCACTTTTGGCTTCGGGGATTGCGGCCATGGCCCTGCCCCGGGTTGCCTTCGCGCAGGCAGAGACGATCAAGATCGGCGTGCTGCATTCGCTGTCGGGCACGATGGCGATTTCCGAGACGACGCTGAAAGACACCATGCTGATGCTGATCGAAGCGCAGAACGCCAAGGGCGGGCTTCTGGGCAAGCAGCTTGAAGCGGTGGTTGTGGACCCGGCCTCGGACTGGCCGCTGTTCGCCGAAAAGGCGCGGGAACTGCTGACCGTGTCGAAGGTCGATGTGATGTTCGGGTGCTGGACCTCGGTGTCGCGCAAATCGGTGCTGCCGGTGATCGAAGAGCTGAACGGGTTGCTGTTCTACCCGGTGCAGTATGAGGGCGAGGAATCGTCGAAGAACGTGTTCTACACCGGTGCCGCCCCGAACCAGCAGGCGATCCCGGCGGTGGATTACTATCTGGAAGAGCTGGGCGTTACCAAGTTCGCGCTGCTGGGCACCGACTATGTCTATCCGCGCACCACGAACAACATCCTGGAAAGCTACCTGATCTCGAAAGGTATCGCGAAGGAGGACATCTTCGTGAACTACACGCCCTTCGGGCATTCGGACTGGTCCAAGATCGTGGCCGACGTCGTGGCGCTGGGCGCCGACGGCAAGAAGGTGGGCGTGATCTCCACCATCAACGGCGATGCCAACATCGGCTTCTACAAGGAACTGGCGGCGGCGGGCGTTTCGGCCGACGACATTCCGGTCGTCGCCTTCTCGGTCGGCGAAGAGGAACTGTCGGGTCTGGATACCACCAACCTGGTCGGCCACCTGGCCGCGTGGAACTACTTCCAGTCCGCCGATGCACCGGTGAATGCCGAGTTCATCAAGGGCTGGCACGCCTTCACCGGCAATGACAAACGCACCACCAACGACCCGATGGAGGCGACGGTGATCGGCTTCAAGATGTGGGTCGCCGCCGTGGAAAAGGCGGGCACCACCGATGTCGATGCCGTGCGGCAGGCGATGTACGGGCTTGAGGTGCCGAACCTGACCGGCGGGATCGCCAGGATGCTGCCGAACCACCACCTGACCAAGCCGGTGCTGATCGGCGAGATTCAGGCCGACGGCCAGTTCGACATCATCAGCCAGACCGAAGAAGTGCCGGGCGACGCCTGGACCGATTACCTGCCGGAATCGGCGGTGCTGGACAGCGATTGGGCCACGCTCGCCTGCGGCATGTACAACACCGAAACCAAGACCTGCGTCCAGCTGAAGTCGAACTACTGATCTTTCCGCATGATGCCGGGGCGCAAAGCCCCGGCATTGTCCTGCCTTGGTCGTTTCCCCACCGGATGGTCATGCTCCGCTTCCTTGCACTGTTGCTCGTCCTTTGGCTGACCGCACTTCCGGCCGGCGCGCAGGCGCTTGCGCCGACAGAAACCCTGTCGCCGTTGCAGACCCTGTTGCAGCAGAACCGCGAGGGCATCGAAAAGCCGGCGCGGCGCACGGTGGAAGCCACCGTCGAAGCCCTGCTGGCCAGCGATCTTGATGGCGTGCGGCCGTTCCTTGAAGCCTGGCGCGCCCGCGACATCTGGCAGCGCAAGACTGACGGCCTGTTCTTTGCCGTGCGTGCAGAGGGCGACGCGTTGGTGCTGATCGATCCCGCCACCGGGTCCGAAGCCGGCCGCGCCGCAAAAGCCGACATGGTCCAGATCAAGCCGAATTCCGGCGTGCAGTCCGTGATCGACGCAGCGCTGGTCCGCTTCCAACTGTCCGACCCGGACGCAGAGCGGCGCGCAGCAGCGCTGGCCGCCATCGAGCGCGACCCGTCGCAAACCCATCTCGAGCCGCTGCGCGCAGCCATCGCCGACGAAACCGACGCAACGCTCAAAGACCGCAAGGTTCGGCTCGAACGCCTGCTCACCATCCGCTTTGCCACCGACGAAAACGAACGGGCAGCTGCCATCGAAAGCTTTGCCGGATCGACATCGGTCGATGTGCGCTCGGCGCTGAATCCGATCCTCGCGACCACGCGGACTGTTGCGCCAACACTTCCTGAAACGGGCAATGTTGCGCGCCGCCTGGTCATTGGTACCGACCTGACGCAGGAAGAAGCCTACCGGATGCTGGTGGACGCAAACCTCGCACCGCCGCGCATCGCCGACGCCGAGCGCAACGCCGTGCTGATCGCCAACATCAGGGATGGCATGGTCGGCGGACTGCCGGTTGCCGACCTGACCACGGATGAGGCGCGCGACGTCGCCTATCAGGGCCTTGTCGATGCCGGACTGGCCTCGCCCTTCACCAATGCCGCAGGGCGCGCCGAACTGGTCGCTTCGCACGTGTTCTTCGAGACCTATAACGAGCCGTCTGCCGTCGTCACCGGCGCGGCTTCAGACACCCTGCAGGCGATCAATCGGGCGGTCGGCATGAACCGGTTCTTCGATCTTGCGCTCGACGCCCTGTCTTTGGCCTCGATCTACTTTCTCGCCGCCATCGGCCTTGCCATCACCTTTGGCGTGATGGGCGTCATCAACATGGCGCACGGCGAATTCATCATGATGGGCGCCTATACCGGTTACGTCGTGCAGCAATGGATTTCCGACTACACGGTCTCGATCCTCGTCGCGATACCGCTGGCTTTTGCGGTGACCTTCGCCGCAGGTGTTGCGATGGAACGCCTCGTCATCCGCCACCTGATGCACCGGCCGCTGGAAACGCTGCTGGCAACCTTCGGCATTTCGATCGCCTTGCAGCAGATCGCCAAGAACATCTTCGGCACGCAGGCCCGGCCGCTGACCGCACCAGGCTGGCTCGACGGCTCGCTGGTCATCAACGACATCGTCCAGATCAGCTACATCCGCGTCGCGATCTTCGTCCTTGCGGCGATTTTTCTGGCGCTGCTGCTGTTCATCCTGAAGCGCACGCGACTGGGCCTTGAAGTGCGCGCCGTCACGCAGAACCGGCGCATGGCCGCCGCGATGGGCATCAATCCCGACCGGATCAACATGCTGACCTTCGGTCTTGGCTCCGGGATCGCCGGCATTGCCGGTGTCGCCATCGGCCTGTTTGCGCAGGTCACTTCGGAAATAGGCACCAACTACATCGTCCAGAGCTTCATGACCGTGGTCGTCGGCGGGGTCGGCAACATCTGGGGCACGCTTGCCGGGGCCGGAATGATCGGCTCGTTCCAGAAGGTGATCGAGTTCTTCAACCCGTCGAACACACTCGCCGCGCAGACCTACATGATCATCTTCATCATCATTTTCATCCAGTTCCGGCCGAAGGGCATCATTGCCCTGAAGGGCCGCGCGGCAGGGGACTGAGGAACCGTCATGGCCAATGTTGCGCTCGAACGCTCGTTCTTTGCCCGCAATCCGTCGGTGCTGGTCTTCATCGGCCTGCTCGCCGTGTTCACGCTGGCTGTCACGCTGATGTCGGAAGCCCTCGGCGCTGGCATCATCTCGACAAGCTTCGTCAAAACGCTCGGAAAGACCCTGTGCCTCTGCCTGATCGCCATCGCGATGGATGTCGTCTGGGGCTATTGCGGCATTCTCTCGCTTGGCCACTTCGCGTTCTTCGGCCTCGGCGGCTACATGATCGGCATGTGGCTGATGTACGACCGCACCAAGGATATCGTGCTGACGTCGCTCGCCAATCAGCCGCTGCCGCCGACAGCGCAGGAGGTTCGCGATGCCATCGGCACGCAGATCTTCGGCGTGGTTGGCGGGGCTGACATTCCGGCGATCTGGTTTTTTGCCGACAGTCTGGCGGCCCAGTTGGCGCTTGCCGTGCTGGTCCCGGGAATTCTGGCGCTGGTCTTCGGCTGGCTCGCCTTCCGCTCGCGTGTCACCGGCGTTTACCTCTCGATCCTGACCCAGGCGATGACGCTGGCGCTGTCGCTCTACCTCTTCCAGAACGACAGCGGCCTTCGCGGCAACAATGGCCTATCCGGCCTGCAGAACATTCCGGGCCTCACGGATGTGTCGCAGGATGACCTGTCGATCTGGTTCCTGTGGGCTTCGGCGCTGGCGTTGGCGCTCGGCTATCTCTTTGCCGCGTGGATGATGTCCGGCAAATTCGGCAACGTCATCCGCGCGATCCGCGATGACGAAGCGCGGGTGCGGTTCATCGGCTACCCGGTGGAGACCTACAAGCTGTTCGTCTTCACCGTCACGGCGATCATCGCGGCCATTGCCGGTGTCCTCTACTATCCGCAGGCGGGCATCATCAATCCGGTGGAAATCGCGCCGATCGCCTCGATCTATCTCGCGGTATGGGTCGCTATCGGCGGACGCGGCCGGCTCTATGGCGCGGTGATCGGCGCCGCGCTCGTTTCGCTTGCCTCATCCTGGTTCACCGGCGGGCGGGCGCCTGACATCAACCTCGGTTTCTACACGATCCAGTGGGTCGACTGGTGGCTGGTGCTGCTCGGCTTCGGCTTCGTGCTGGTCACGCTCTATGCGCCGCAGGGCCTTGGCGGCCTTGTCGACCGTCTGGTGCGCAAGGAGGCGGCGCGATGAGCGGGCTTCTGGAAGTCGATGGCGTATCGGTTACCTTTGACGGGTTCCGCGCCATCAACGATCTGTCGTTCTCGATCAACGAGCGGGAACTGCGCGCCATCATCGGCCCGAACGGCGCCGGCAAGACGACATTCATGGACATCGTCACCGGCAAGACGCGCCCTGATTCCGGCCGTGTCTCCTGGGGAAACCCGCCGGTCGACCTCTTGCGCCTGTCGGAAAGCAAGATCGCGCAGATCGGCATCGGCCGCAAATTCCAGCGTCCGACGGTGTTTGAGACGCAGACCGTCAGCGACAACCTGATGATGGCGCTGAAGAAGGACCGGTCGCCCTTTGCAGCGCTGCGCTATCGCGCCTCGCCCGAAGATACCGCTCGCCTGCAGGCTTTGGCTGACGAGATCGGGCTTTCCGGCGAGATCAACCGGATGGCGGGTGAACTCTCGCACGGACAAAAACAGTGGCTCGAAATCGGCATGCTGCTGGCGCAGGAGCCGCGCCTGCTGCTGGTCGATGAACCGGCCGCCGGCATGACCCCGGCAGAACGTGAACACACGACCGACCTCCTGAAGCGCAGCGCCGAGACAAGAGCCGTCATCGTCGTCGAACATGACATGGAATTCGTGCGCCGCCTCGATTGCCGGGTGACGGTGCTGCACGAGGGCTCGGTTCTGGCCGAAGGGTCGATCGATCACGTGACAAGCGACGAAAAAGTCATCGAAGTCTATCTGGGACGCTGAAAAAAACCATGCTCGATGTGCGCGACCTGACACTTCACTACGGCCAGTCGAAGATCCTCAACGAGGTGTCGCTGACGGCGGAAACCGGCAAGGTGACCTGTGTGATGGGAACCAACGGTGTCGGCAAGACAAGTTTGCTCAAAGCGATCTGTGGCCGCCATCACCGCTCCGGCGGCTCGATCACCTTCAACGGCAACGAGATCGCCAAGCCCCCCGCAGACCATCTGGCGAAGGCCGGCATGGCGGTCGTGCCGCAGGGGCGGGAAATCTTTCCGCTCCTGACGGTGCGCGAAAACCTCGAAACCGGCTTTGCCTGCCTGCCGCGCGCCGACCGGAAAGTTCCCGATGAAATCTTCGAACTGTTCCCGGTGCTGAAAGAAATGGAGAACCGCCGCGGTGGTGATCTGTCCGGCGGCCAGCAACAGCAACTGGCGATCGGGCGCGCGCTGATTACCCGGCCCAAACTGTTGCTGCTGGACGAGCCGACCGAAGGCATCCAACCCAACATCATCCAGCAGATCGGCCGGGTCATATCCTATCTGCGCGACCAGAAGGGCATGGCGATCATCCTGGTCGAGCAGTTCTTCGACTTTGCCTTCGATCTCGGCGACAGCTTCGTGATGATGAAACGCGGCGCGGTCACACTTTCAGGCGCAAAGTCGGACGTCTCGCGCGAAGACCTGTTGCAACGGCTGGCAGTGTAGGACCGTCAGCTGGAGAGGCGAATACGGCTGATCTTGGACGCGATGTCCTGAAATGCCTTTTTCAATGAACTTGCGTCCTTGGCATCATAATAACCGGAAGCCTCGGAAGCGCATTCCTGCATGACAGCCTTGCCCGGTGCGGTGACCGTGGTGCCAAAAGCAATGGAGAAAATGACAAGGTCGGCCTCCTTGGCCTCCTTGCACGCATCCTTGCTCCAGTCATTGGCTTGGGCAAGGTCCGTGCCCCAGTTGGCTGGATCCCAGGGCAGGTTTGCCGACCGCTGATTGTCGCCATCGGTCATCAGGACCATGATCTTGCGGCGGTTATTGTCTTTTGGCTTGGCTTCGGAAAAGGGCAAGGCGGGCGACAAAAGGCGCATGCCCCACATCACGCCCGGTGCTATGTAAGTGTCCTGGGTCGGCCACATCTGATCGATGGCCGTCTTAAGGCTCGCGAAGTCGTCTGTAAGCGGCCTGATTTCCTCGCCGCACCGAACGTCCATCAGCCCCTTGAATCGAACGGTCGGCGTGTTGTCCTTCAATGTGTAAGGTGCCGGGCGAGAGCCGACACAGCCATGCCAGTCGACTGTCCAGGTCCGATCCTTGCAGACCTGCGAGGTCGTTCCGCCAACCCAGTCACACACCTCGTACTGCGATGTCACCCCGTCATTGCTGGCGGTTTCCATCCGGCAATTGGTCGGTGTCGCCCCGACCGTCTCCATCTGGCAAGAGTATTCCGTCTTTGTTTCATCGTCCGGAACCTCGATCCACGAGGCGTTGCGATTGGCCAGCCCGACATTGACGTGATTGGTGAACGGAACCAATCCGATCTTGAGCTTTCCGGCAGGAATGGTGGTGGCAAGATCATCAACGAAGTCCTTTGCAACAGACTTCAGCGAATCCATTTTTCCGTCGGCACTCATTGAATAGGTGTTGTCGAGGACCAGGGCGATCTCGACGTCCTCAATCTGATTGACCGGCACCGTGGCATCAGCCGTCTGGTGGAAAAGCTCTGGCTTGATCCGTCCGAAAAAGAACGGGGGCGTGTCTGCAGTTGCCGTCATGAAAAGATCGTCGCCGTCAATCTTCAGGCTGAAGTCGATCACCTTGCCATCGAAATTCGCGAGCAACATTTTCTTCGCGTCAGCCTTCTTCGGAAGCTTGTTGTTCTTCTCGTGATAACGGGCAGCCGACAGGATCGCGGCATCGACAGCGTTCTGCAGGTCCGATTGCGCCCGACTGATGTTGGCGTACTCGACTGACACGGCGACCCCGGCCAGCATCGGGATCGATGCGATGACGGTCATGGCGGCAAAATTGCCGCGGCGGTCTGACAAGAAGCGATTCATCGATGTTTACCCCGGTCTGGCTCTGGCTCATCCTTTGCACGTCCCGCTTGCGCAATTCTGAAGCGGACAATCATTCTAAGGCCAAGGTGAACAAGCGATTGCACCGAAGGCTGCATTTGCAGTTGGCCGGTCAAGCGATAGAAGACGGGCGCAACGCAAAGCCACGGGGCCCGACTGACATGAGCGCACTGTTTCCGCTGACCGATACCGACATGCCCTTCAAGAAGCTGAGCGACGGGCTGGTTTCGGTCGAGACCTTTCGCGGCGAGGACATGCTGGTCGTCGAGCCCGAGGCGCTGAGCCTTCTTGCCGAAGCAGCCTTTGCCGACATCAACCATCTGCTGCGGCCGGGGCACCTCAAGCAGTTGGCGGCAATCCTTCAAGATCCCGAGGCGACAGACAACGACCGGTTCGTTGCCTACGACCTGATGAAGAATGCCAACATCGCCGCGGGCGGCGTGCTGCCGATGTGCCAGGACACCGGCACCGCCATCATCATGGCCAAGAAGGGCCGGCGCGTCTGGACCAGAGGCGGCGACGAAGGCGCCCTGTCTCAAGGCGTTCGCGATGCCTACGAGAAAAAGAACCTGCGCTATTCGCAACTCGCCGCGCTGTCGATGTTCGAGGAGGTCAACACCAGGAACAACCTGCCGGCGCAGGTCGACATCTACGAGGAAGGTGAGGACGAATACGAGTTCCTGTTTGTCGCCAAGGGCGGCGGCTCGGCCAACAAGACGTTTCTTTATCAGGGCACGCCGTCACTTTTGACGCATGACCGGATGATCGAATTCCTGCGCGAAAAGATCCTGACGCTCGGAACCGCCGCCTGCCCGCCCTATCACCTTGTCGTCGTGATCGGTGGCACCAGCGCCGAGATGACGCTGAAGACCGTCAAGCTCGCCTCGACCCGCTATCTCGACAGCCTGCCGACGACGGGCTCGGCCGATGCACACGCCTTCCGCGATCTCGACATGGAAGCCGAAGTCCACAAGATGACGCAGCAGCTTGGCGTCGGCGCGCAGTTCGGCGGGAAGTATTTCTGCCACGACGTCCGCGTTGTCCGCCTGCCGCGCCATGGCGCTTCCCTGCCGATCGGGCTTGGCGTCTCCTGCTCGGCAGACCGCCAGGCGGTCGGCAAGATCACCCGCCACGGCGTTTTCCTTGAGCAACTTGAGACCAACCCGGCGCAGTGGATGCCGGACGTTGATGTCGAGCATCTTGGCGGCGCGGTGGTTCAGATCGACCTCAACCAGCCGATGAATCAAATTCTCGCCGAACTCAGCAAACATCCTGTAAAGACACGTCTTTCCCTGACCGGCACGATCATCGTCGCGCGCGACCTTGCGCACGTGAAGATCCGCGAGAGGCTGGAAAACGGCGAGCCGATGCCCGACTATTTCAAGAACCATCCGATCTATTATGCCGGGCCCGCCAAGACGCCGGACGGCTATGCCTCCGGATCGTTCGGTCCGACGACCGCAGGGCGCATGGACAGCTATGTCGAGCAGTTCCAGTCATTCGGCGGGTCGATGGTGATGCTTGCCAAGGGCAACCGGTCGCGCGTGGTGCGCGAAGCCTGCGCCCGCCACGGCGGTTTCTATCTCGGCTCGATCGGCGGCCCGGCCGCACGCCTCGCGCAGGATTGCATCAAGCATGTGGATGTCATCGAGTATCCCGAACTCGGCATGGAGGCGATCTGGAAGATCGAAGTGGAAGACTTCCCGGCCTTCATCGTCATCGATGACAAGGGCAACGACTTTTTCAAGGAATTGAATCTTGGTTGATCGCCCAACAAGCCGCAATTGTTGATTGCGCGGAGCATCCGCCTTCAATAGGCAAATCTCGGGATTTTTTTCGCCGGGGGCTCATCATGAAGATCGAACTGGTGCGGGTTGCGCGTCGCGTAGCCATGATTGTCGCTGTGGCTGCAATGACCAGTGGATGCGCCAGTCGCGCCAAGGACATTGAGGCCGCGTACGTCTCGCCGCTGCCTTACCAGCAACTCGATTGCGCCCAGCTTCAGGCTGAAGCCGAGCGCGTTTCTGTGCGCGCCGCCGAAGTGACAGGTGCGCAGAACAAGAAGGCGACCAATGACGCGATCGCAACGACCGTGGGCCTTGTCGTGTTCTGGCCTGCGCTGTTCTTCATCAAGGGTGACAGTGCGGTGGCCGCGGAAGTCTCGCGCCTGAAAGGCGAAATGGCAGCCATTGAGACTACATCAACGCAAAAACAGTGCGCCATCACCTTCAACAAGGAGCAACCGGCCGCCTGACGCCGTTCATGTTACCAAAAAAACCAGATGTCGCAGAACTTTCACGCCAGCAAGGCTTTTCCCTGACGCCAACATGGGTAAACTCCTGCAAAACAGGCTGGGAGCTGACGATGAAACTGGTTTCGATGATGACGGCCGCGTGCCTTGCGCTGACGGCAAGTTTGGCGATGGTACCGGCGCACGCCGATGTGCAACTGCATGAACTGCTGTTCAAGCCGAAGGCCGAAAGGGAAGCCGCCCTGCAGGAGCGCCGCGCCCAGTCGGGGTCGGCTTCACGGTCGAATGCATCGCCGATCAAGCGCAAGATGATCAACTTTACCGAAGCACCTGTCGGCTCGATCGTCATCGACACGTCGGACCGTCGCCTTTATCACGTGGTCAAGCCCGGCAAGGCGATGGTCTATGGCGTCGGCGTCGGCCGCGAGGGCTTCACCTGGACCGGAACGAACAGCATCACCCGCAAGGCCGAATGGCCCGGCTGGACACCGCCCGCCACGATGCGCGCCCGCGAAGCCGCAAAGGGCCGGATTCTCCCTGCTTACATGCCCGGCGGCCCGAACAACCCGCTCGGCGCGCGCGCCATGTATCTTGGCAACACCCTGTACCGCATTCACGGCACCAACCAGCCATCGACGATCGGTCAGGCCATGTCGTCGGGCTGCATCCGCATGGCCAATGATGACGTCGAGCACCTCTACAGCCAGGTGCAGATCGGCACCAAGGTCATCGTTCGCCGCTGATCCGGCGCTTTACCAGAGACTGGCATTGGCCCTTTCGGGCCATGCCTCGTCATAGCTTTTTCCATCGAATTGCCCGCCGGATTGTTCGGCCAGCACATCGCCCGGTGTCGGGATCGACCCGGTGGCAACATGATGGACCGGGTTCCACAGTTCGGCGCGAAGGACGGCTCGCCCGCACTGGGTGTAGATCTCATCGACTGTAATGACGATGGCCGAGCGCGGACGCTTGCCATCGCGTACCTGCGCGTCCAGCAGGTCCGCATCGAGCGTCACGATCGCCCTGCCGTTCAGCCGAACGGTCGTCAGCGATCCGGGAATGAGGAACAGCATCGCGATGCGTGGGTCTCGTACAATGTTGCGCAATGTGTCGATGCGGTTGTTGCCGCGACGGTCGGGGATGACCAGCGTCTTGTCGTCAAGGATGGCGAAGGCACCGCCGCGATCGCCGCGCGGCGAACAGTCGAGCCCTTCGGGTCCGGCAGTGGCGAGCATGAAGAACGGGGATGCTTCGATCAGCTGGCGGTAGGCGGGCGTCAGCCGGTCGGCAACCTTCAGCACCGACGCCTCCCCCGGCGCGCCATAGACGGCTTCCAGTACCGAGACTTCAGTTACGGCTTGAAAACGCGTCATCGTGACATTCCCTTGGCGGCGAGTTCGGCGAGATAGCCGGCCCATTTCGCTTCGCGCTCGTCCGCAAGCTCGCGAAGATAGGGCCAGGTGAAGATGCCGGTCGAATGCATGTCGTCAAACGTGATGCGCACGGCATAATTGCCGACCGGCGCAACGGCGGTGATCTGCACACGGCTCTTTCCGGAGACAAGCTTTCGGTCGCTCGGCCCATGGCCCTGCACTTCGGCAGACGGCGACATCACCCGCAGCATTTCGGCGGCAATGTCTGCGGTCACGCCGTCATCGAAGGTGACCGTCATGGTCTGCCGGTCACTCGAAACCCGCAATTTGGTGACACCGATCATTCCGGCCTCCTGCACGATTGGTTGCGGGTTACCTGCGCTGGCGCCCCTTGACCGTCAAGACAATCTC
This sequence comes from Roseitalea sp., assembly GCA_041752455.1. GTDB lineage: Bacteria > Pseudomonadota > Alphaproteobacteria > Rhizobiales > Rhizobiaceae > JBGSWL01. The sequence goes on from JBGSWL010000159.1 coordinate 13,948, forward strand.
GAAAAGGGTGAGACTTGGAGGAAGACCCGATGACGTTGCCGACAACCGATGGCTTGACCATGATTGACCCGTTTGGCCGTCATGTTTCCTACCTGCGCGTTTCGGTGACGGACCGTTGCGATTTCCGCTGCACTTATTGCATGGCCGAGAACATGACGTTCCTGCCGAAAAAGGACCTTCTGACGCTCGAGGAACTCGACCGGCTGTGCACGGCCTTCATCGACAAGGGCGTGCGCAAATTGCGCCTCACCGGCGGCGAGCCGCTGGTGCGCAAGAACATCATGCACCTGATCCGCCAGCTGTCGCGGCATCTGGAAGGCGGCGCGCTCGAAGAACTGACACTGACCACCAACGGCTCGCAGCTCGCCCGCCACGCGGCGGAACTCGCCGAATGCGGGGTTCGCCGGATCAATGTTTCGGTCGATACGCTCGACCCCGACAAGTTCCGCAAGGTGACGCGCTGGGGCGAACTTCCCCGCGTTCTGGAAGGCATTGCCGCTGCCAAGGCCGCCGGCATCGCGGTGAAGATCAATGCGGTGGCGCTGAAGGATTTCAACGACGTCGAAATCCCGGCGATGATGGAATGGGCGCATGGGCAAGGTCATGACCTGACGCTGATCGAGACGATGCCGATGGGCGAGATCGACGAGGATCGCACCGACCAATACCTGCCGCTCTCGCTGGTGCGCGCCAAGCTGGCCGAGCGCTACACCTTGACTGACCTGCCGCTACGCACCGGCGGCCCGGCGCGTTATGTCGAAGTTGCCGAGACCGGCGGCCGGCTCGGCTTCATCACGCCATTGACCCACAACTTTTGCGAAAGCTGCAACCGCGTGCGGCTGACCTGCACCGGAACGCTCTACATGTGCCTCGGTCAGGATGACGCTGCCGATCTGCGCACGCCCTTGCGCGCTTCGGAAGGCAACGAATTGGTCGCCGCGGCCATCGACGAAGCGATCGGCCGCAAGCCGAAGGGGCATGATTTCATCATCGATCGCCGCGCGCAGAAACCTGCTGTCGCCCGCCACATGAGCCTGACCGGCGGCTGAACGACGTAGACGCAGTTGCGCCGGCCGACGTTTCGCGGTGCAAGTGGCCTTTCCGGCATCACAAAGCCATGTTAGCCGCTGACGGTGGCCAGTCTGCCGCCGTCACCCGAGTGCGCTCCACCATGTCTGCCCCCAGAACTGCCCTGACCCCTGATATTCGCGCGTCGCTGTTCATGGCGCTGTCCATGGCCGGCTTCACGATCAACGATGTGCTCGCAAAGTCGGTGGCCGATACGTTGAACCCCGGCCAGATCATGTTCGTGCGCGGCATGATCATGGTCGCAGCCTTGGTCATCTGGATGCGCACGTCCGGCCAGCCGTTGTTTCCCGAGCGCGTCTTCCACCCGCTGCTGATGCTGCGCGTTGCATCCGAAACACTTGCGACGATCCTGTTTCTGATCGCCATTGCGCAGATGCCGGTCGCCAATGTCTCGGCAATCCTGCAGGCGATGCCGCTTGTCGTGACGATCGGCGCGGCGCTGTTTTTTGCCGAACCGGTCGGCTGGCGGCGGATGCTGGCCATCGTCATCGGCTTCATCGGTGTGATGGTGGTGATCCGGCCCGGGTCATCCGGCTATGATGCGCATGCCTTGCTGGTGGTCGGCTGCGTGCTGCTTTCGGCAACGCGCGACCTTGCCACCAGAAGGCTGCCGCCCGGCATTTCGTCGATGTCGGTCACCTTGATGACCGCGGCATCGGTGACGGTTGCCGGGCTCGCACTGACCGCACCGTTCGGCGGCTGGAAGCCGATGGCGCTGATCGATATCGCAACGCTGGCCGCCTGCGCTGGACTGCTTTTCGTCGGGTACCAGTTTCTGGTGCTGGCGATGCGGGAGGGGAATGTCGCAACCGTCGCGCCATTTCGCTACACGGCGCTGCTCTGGGCGATCCTGCTGGGCTGGCTGATGCTGGGCGAAAGGCCGGACCTTTTGACCCTTGTCGGCGCGGCGATCATCGTCGCCAGCGGCATCTACACCCTCTATCGCGAGCGGGTCCGCAACAAGCGCCCGCGCTCGGCCAACGAATCGGCCGCTTCGCTGCCGCCGGCGCGCGGGACATGATCGTGAAGAGCGCCGCAACGCCGGATCTGGCACTGGTCACGCGCAATCTGCCCGCCATCATCCTGATGGTGGTCTCCATGGCCTTGTTTGCGGTGGAAGACGCGCTGATCAAGGTCGGATCGAGTGAGGCCGGCGTCGGCCAGATCCTCGTCGTCGTATGCCTGATCGGCATGACCGGCTTTGCGCTCCTCTCGCTGGCTTCGGGCCGGCCGGTGGTGACGCGCGACATCGCCCACCGCACAGTCATCATCCGCTGTGTTGCCGAGGTCATCGGGACATTGTGCTTCGTCACCGCCCTCACCCTGATCCCGCTGTCGAACGCCTCTGCGATCCTGCAGGCAACGCCGCTGGCCGTGACGCTTGGAGCGGCTCTGGTGCTCGGAGAAACAGTCGGCTGGCGACGTTGGACAGCCATCGGCGTCGGCTTTGCCGGCGTGCTGCTGGTGGTTCGCCCCGGCCTTCAGGGTTTTGATGCCAACGCGATCTTTGCGCTCGGCGGCGTCGCCGGCCTTGCCGTGCGCGATCTGGCAACACGGCGGCTGCCAGCCTCGATCAGTTCCCTCCAGGTCTCGGCCTGGGCCTATTTTGCCATTCTGGTGCCTGCCACGGTCCTGATGATGATCCAGGGCGGGTGGCAACCGCTCTCAAGCGCCAACCTTTTGGCACTCACAGGTGCCGGATTGATCGGCATTGTCGGTTACTGGATGGTCACGACCGCAACCCGCATCGGCGAAGCGTCGGTCGTCGCGCCGTTCCGCTACACGCGTCTGCTGTTCGGCGCGCTGGCCGGGTTCATCGCCTTCAACGAACGGCCCGACACGCTGATGTTTGCCGGATCGACACTGATCATCGGCTCCGGTCTCTATGCGTTTTATCGCGAGCACAAGCGCCGCTCGGAGGCGCTCGCCGCGCGGCGCGCCGCTGCCGCACTTCAATCGCCGGAACCAAATCCCCACCTATGAGCATGGCAGAACCGTTGTCACACCCGGTCGTTTTCGGTGCTATCCTTGCCGGCGGCGAGGCGCGCCGCCTCGGACGGGCCAACAAAGCGCTGGTGCCGCTCGCGGGACGCCCGATGATTGCCCATGTCATCGAGCGCTTCCGCCCGCAGGTTGCCGGCCTGGTTATCAATGCCAATCGCGATCTGGCGGCCTTGTCCGAACCGGGTCTTGCCGGGCGGGGCACGCCAGCTCTCGCCGTCCTGTCTGACAATCCGGCCTTTGCCGGGCGCGGACCGTTGGCCGGTCTGCTGCGTTGCCTGACCGAACTGGAAGGCTCCGGCCGACGGTGCACCCATCTGGCCACGGTCAGCACGGACGTGCCGTTCCTGCCTTCTGATTTCGTTGCCCGACTCGTTGCCGCCGTTACTGGAACGCGATCAGTGGCGATCGCGACAAGCAACGGCAATGCCCACCCGGTGGCGGCGCTCTGGCCGCTTGAATTGGCCGGGCCGCTGCACGACTACCTGCGCGCCGAACCCGACAACCGTGTCCGGGCATTCGCGGCTCAACATGACCCGGTGTTGGTCGACTTTCCGTCCATGGCGGGCGGGTTCGATCCGTTCTTCAACGTCAACACACCGGCAGACCTGATCACGGCGCAGCGCATGATCGCGGCGATGGACACGGGAGCGTCCTGACGCGAAGGCCCTTGCCTGCCGGTTTGCGCCCGTGGCAGGACGATTGCCGGACCGAAGACGGGAGCCAGACCGGCATGGCGCAAACGGATCAAACGACTGACGGCCTCGCCATCACTGGCGCAGGCGAACCGGTCTCGGCGCGTGCGTTCATCAATGCAGCAGACAAGCACGCAGGCTACAGCCTCCTCTCGGTCATCCTGCATGGTTTCACCGCCGTGACAGTGGTGTGGCTGAGCGTATCCGGCCTGATGGCCAGCCTCCTTGATCACCACACGTCGATCGGCCTCGTACTTTCGGTGCCGATGGCCGTCATTGCCGTTCGGCGCTGGGTGGTCGGCTATCCGCGCGTGGCCGACGAAGCCCTGACCGTCGCCTTCATCGACAGGTTGGCCCTGACCCTGATCCTGCTTGCGATCGTCGTGCTCGCATTGACCGGCATCACCATCTCCGGGCTCGTGCAAATCGCAGCGGCGACCGGGTCCGTCGAGGGTGAAGGCATTACCGGCTGGATCGCAACGTCATCGCTTGGCCAATGGACGAGCGCGCTTCATCGGGCTGCGGGAATGGTCCTGATCGCCGCTGCCGGATTGCACATTGTGCTGCTGGCCCGCCACTTTTGGCCCGCAGCGCACCGCAAATATGTGCATCGCATCATCAAGCCGGTGGCTGGCGGCCGTTAAGCTGCCGATCGGCAACGCAACGCCGCATTTTCAGTTGCAAACGACGCAAAATTGGTGGGAAGATCGATATCCAAGTTCGGCGATCGCTGCCGACCGCGCCATCGGAACCAGTCCGGTGCGCGCTCTGTTTGTAAAGCAAAGGATGTGACATGCGTTTGACAACAACCCTCCTCGCCGCTGCAACGATCACTCTCATGGCCGGTGTTGCCCAGGCTCAGGACATGAAGATCAAGATCGGCACCGAAGGCGCCTACCCGCCCTTCAACAACCTGGAAGCCGACGGCACGTTGACCGGCTTCGACATCGATATCGCCAAGGCACTCTGCGAAGAAATGAAGGCCGAGTGCGAATTCGTCACGCAGGATTGGGATGGC
>JBGSWL010000160.1:0-15245 GCA_041752455.1 Roseitalea sp.
CGCGATCCCGGCAGGGTCAAGCCGGGCGAAGCGTTGACGCTGCGGTTTGCCGGCGCACGCGACCTTGGCGTGGTGGCGGTCGGTGGTCCGGGCTCGGCCGAAAAGCCCAAGCCGGAAAAGCCGGCGCGCAAAACCGGCGGCAGTGCCGGGCAGGACACGCTGTTCTGAGTTTCAGGCTTGTTTTGGCAATTTTGGTGTCGCGGCCACTTCCCTCGGGAAGTGGTACGAGCGGGTGGACTTGAACCACCGACCTCTGGAGCCACAATCCAGCGCTCTAACCAACTGAGCTACGCCCGCCGATCGTCCTGGCTTTCACCGGACACGACGCTTGCCGGATTAGTCGCTTGGCGTCACTTTTGCAAGCGGCATGGCGACGTGTGGCGACAAGCAAAAGCCGCCCCGAAGGGCGGCTTCAATCGCCATGACCCGAAGGCCGGCGTGTCGGGAAATCAGGCCTTGAAAGCGCCCATTGCCTTTTCGGCAGCGGCTTTGCTTTCGGCGGTCATTTCTTCGGTGGCCTTCTGGTAGAGGGCCTGCATTGCCTTGGCGTCGTCGACAGCCTTTTCAGCCTGCGTGCGGACATAGGCGGTCTGGATCTCGAAGAGATCAGCAACCGACTTCAGGCCGACGAGCTTTTCGAAATGGCTGAAAGCGCTTTCGGTGTTGGCGCGCATCGCATCGATGGCTGCCAGCGAAATCTTGGCGGCATGGGCCTGTGCGGTGTGGAGACCGGCTTCGGCATCCTTCTGGACGTCATCGAGAACAGCCTTCGACTTCTCGAAGGTTTCCTTCGACTTGTTGAGGGCTTCTTCTGCCATCGTACGGAACTTCTCGACCATCTCGGTCGGGTTCACGGCTTCGGTCATGTTGAACATTTCGGCGGCTTCAACGGGCTTTGCGGCTTTGGCCATGGGTCGTCTCCTTGAGGTGGTGTGGCGTCTGCGGGGTGCCTAGCATGGTAAATGGTGCATTGCAACATAATTGTGCATCGCACAATCAGAGCGGGGGTTAACCAGAATTGCAATCGGTGCGGCGGGAGGCCCACCGCCAACTGGACGCGGGCGCCAACATGCGTCAATTAAGGACCTGTTAATCTTGTTGCTGCCGCACAAACGGCGCATCAGCTTGGCCTCGAACGGTCAACAGAAGACACAGGTTGGGTGATGCGCGACTGGACCGACACATCCTTCATTGACATTGCAGTGCGCGATGGCGTTCGCGAGCCCATGCTTGCGGGCAAGGCCGTGCTGATCGCCGACTGCCAGACCGGCGAAGTCCGCTTTGCCAACGCTCCGGCTGCTGCGGTTTTCGAGCTCGATACGATCGGTGTCCAGCCAGTTTCGCAAGGTCCGGGTTCGGTTGCGACGCGCCAGCTGCGCGGCGTATTGTCGTCGCTGGGCGAAACGCCACGCACCTCCCTCGTGCGTATCGAGGAAGGTCTTTCGTCGCGTCTGGTCGTGGCGACCGTTTCGCCAATCATGCTGCCGTTCATGCACAATGGCGGACGGCATGGTGTCGTGACCCTCGATGTCTCCATCACTGATCCGCTGGCGACCGCCATCGACGGGCTGGAAGACGAGGCCGTTGGCGCCGCCATCATTGATGCGGACGGGCAGATCCTGACATCCGGAGCGCAGTTTGGCCGGATCGGCATTGATGGCGCAACCCTTGCCCGGCTTGCCGAAGAAGTGACCGGTGAAAGCGACCGCTTGGTCAAGCGCACGGTCGAGACGGCGAACGGAACCGCTGCGGTCGGCGTTGGCCGCCTGTCGGACGAACCGGGGCGCCATCTGGTTCTGGCGGTGCTGATGGACGAGGAGACCCCCGCGGCCGATGAGCCGCTTCCAGCGGACGCGGTTGCCGGTATCCTTACCGCCGAAATCACCGAGGCCGATGCAACCAGCGTCACATTTGCCGAGGACCTCGCAAGTTACGTCGTCGGCGACCATGCGCAGGATACAGCAGACTTTGAAGTTGCCGCGGCGTCGGAAAACTATGCCGAGATCGAGCCCGTCATCGTGCACCATTCAGAGCCTGAGGACGCGGTGGCTTCCTCCGACCTCGATGTCATCCCGGACATGCAGGGTGAAGACGAACCCCCGGTTCTGGAAGAGACCGAACATGGCATCGAGCCGGTTCGCAGTGACGAGGCCGACGACAACGGCCACGACGATGACGATGACGATACAGCCGAACTGATTGCTGCCGGTGTTATGACAGCGCCGGAGGCTGAAGAGGCCTTTGCCGGTCTCGACACCACATCCGGCCCGATCCGGTTTGTCTGGAAGACCAACCGGGACGGCGTTTTCGTCGATGTCTCACCGGAGTTTGCCCGCGCCGTAGGCCCGAATGCCGCCGACATCACCGGTCGCACCTTTGCCGATGTGGCGCGGGTATTCGATCTTGATGGCGATGGCGCGATTGCCGACGCGCTGCGCCGCCGCGATACCTGGTCGGGCAAGAGCGTGCTCTGGCCGGTTCAGGGCACCGATCTCCGGGTGCCGGTCGATCTGGCTGCCCTGCCCTATTACAATCGCGAGCGGGACTTCGAAGGCTATCGCGGTTTCGGCATTGCCCGAACCGCTGACGCCGTCGTCGATCCGTCGGAAATCGGGCTCGCCTTGTCCGGACCGGCGCGAAAGCCCGCCGAACTGGACACGCCGCCGCAAGAGCCGCAACCCGCCGTCTCAGCGCCTGAAGAGATGATGGCGCACGATGCAACAGACACCGCCGAGGAAAACGACACCAGTGCGCCATCCTCGGATGTGACCGATCATATCAACGCTGGCGAGACCGATCTGGTGGCGGAGATGCCACGGCTCGATGAACCGCCGGTGCTCGTGTCGTCGCGCATCACCCCGCTGCGCCGGGAAAGCGACACAGTCATTGCGTTCACACGTCGCGACATGCAGCGCCCGAGCCTGTCGCAGACAGAGGCGGCAGCCTTTGCGCGCATCGGCGACAAGCTTGGTGCGGAGGTCGGTCCGGCCCAACCGGCGAACGATGATACCGACATGGACGTGCCGGACGCCGATCCGGTCGTCCCGACCGGGATCTTGCAGCCTGACGAGCGCGATGGTGAGCAGATCGAACCGCCAGCGCCTGATGCGGCGGCGGACGAAACCTCACCTCTTTTCCTGAATGCTGCCGATGAAGCCGAGGTCGAGGCAACAGGCAACGACGAAGACACGTCGGATGACGAGGAAGACGACGAAACCGAGAGCGATATCGACAGCGATGGCGATGGTTGGCTTGACGAGGTCGATGACATCGACAGCCAAGAGTCTGACGATGATTCAAGCGAGGACGAGGACGACAACCACAGCCGGTTGTCCGAGCCGGTTGCCGATGCCGAAAGCGCGGCGCTGCTCGAAACCGACATCGCGCCGCGCGAAGCATCTGGTGAACTGATCGATTTGCCGAGCGGCGACGACGGTGCGGATGATGGCGCTGCCGAGCCGGTACGCCATGTCCTGGTACCGTCGGCGCTGGATGCTCTGCCGTTGCCGATCCTGATCGTGCGTGGCGAAAACCCGGTCTATGCCAATGCGGCGTTTCACGCGATGTCCGGCGATGCCGATCTTGAGGCCCTGTCGGCGCGCGGTATCGACGACTTGTTCGACGGCCCGGCGCTTGGTGCTGGTGACACAGAGGCCGGCGACAGTGACAATGCCCGCCTCGTCACGCTGACCGATGCGTTCGGTGAAACCTTGATTGCAAGAGTGCACCTGCAACGTGTGCCATTTGCAGACGGCAATGCGCTGATGTTCGCCTTCGAGCCGCGCCCGGCGCGGGACGACGAAGCCGAAATGATGCACGCGCAACAGGCGCCGGTTTCAATGGCCAGTCCGTTGAACGATGAACAGCACTTGGTGGAAGAAGCCGATGCACGGGTTGCCGAACTTGCCGCCATTCTGGATACCGCGACCGATGGCGTGATCGTTTTGGCCGAGGACGGAACCGTGCGCTCGCTCAATGGCTCGGCATCGGCGCTGTTTGGATATCGCAGCGACGAAATCGTCGGCAAGTCGTTCTCCTACCTGTTTGCCCATGAGAGCCAGCGCGCGGCGATGGACTATCTGCATGGCCTGTCGAACAACGGTGTTGCCAGCGTTCTGAACGAGGGGCGCGAAGTTCTGGGACGCGAGCGTCAGGGCGGCTTCATTCCGCTGTTCATGACGCTGGGCCGCCTGCCAGCCTCCAAGGGCTTTTGCGCGGTCCTGCGCGACATCACCGCATGGAAGCAGACCGAGCAGGCTCTGCTGGAAGCGCGGCGCCAGGCAGAGGTTGCCTCAAACACCAAGTCGGAGTTTCTTGCCAAGATCAGCCATGAAATCCGCACGCCGCTGAATGCCATCATCGGATTTTCCGAACTGATGACCGAGGAACGGTTCGGACCCGTCGGCAACCAGCGCTACCGGGAATACCTGACTGATATCAACAAGTCAGGGCGCCATGTGCTCGATCTGGTCAACGATCTTCTGGACATCTCCAAGATCGAGGCCGGCAAGCAGGAACTGGATTTCGAAAGCGTGCCGCTAAACGACACGATTGCCGAAGCGATCGCCATGGTGCAGCCGCAGGCCAATCGCGACCAGATCATCGTGCGCTCCAATCTCGAGACCAATGTACCGCCAGTCGTTGCCGACCTGCGCTCGATCAAGCAGATCGTCCTCAACCTTCTGTCCAACGCGATCCGCTTCACCCATCCGGGTGGCCAGGTGATCGTGTCGACCAGCTACCAGGCCAACGGTTCGGTGTTGATGCGCGTGCGCGATACGGGCATCGGCATGACCGACAAGGAATTGCAGAGCGCGCTTCAGCCGTTCCAACAGGTAGCTTCCGCGACGATGCGCCGCAATGACGGCACCGGCCTCGGCCTGCCGCTGACCAAGGCTCTGGTGGAGGCCAATCGCGCCGAGTTTGCGATCCAGTCAGAACCCGGTGAGGGAACGCGGGTCGATATCACCTTCCCGCCAGCGCGCGTCCTTGCCAGCTGACACGCGGCAAAAAGAAACCGGCCACAAGGGGCCGGTATCAAGGGATCAGGCTGTGTGTACGAGAAGCGGCACTCTTGCCGAAGTCCATGCATCGGCAGGAAGAAGTTAAGCTGACCTTAAGATCAAGGTCTTAACAAAGCCTCTCGAAACACGGTTAACCAAACATTTCCGCGTGCGGACAATGGCGCACGCCTTATCGGGCAGAAAGTTCCGGCCGGTTTTCGAAATGAACCAGCGCGTGCGGATTGGCCAGCGCTTCCTTGTTCTTGACCGGCCGGCCATGCACCATTTCCCGCACCGCCAGTTCGACGATCTTGCCGGACTTGGTGCGCGGGATTTCCGGGACGGCAACAATCACCGCCGGCACGTGGCGCGGTGAAGCACCAGCGCGGATCTTGTCGCAGATGGCCTTTTTCAAGGCATCCGTCAGTTCGATGCCGTTCGCCAGCTGAACGAAAAGAACGACGCGCACATCATCGTCCCATTCCTGACCGATACAAATGGCCTCGAGGACCTCGGCCATGTGTTCGACCTGATTATAGATCTCGGCGGTTCCGATCCGCACACCGCCCGGGTTGAGTGTTGCGTCGGACCTTCCGTAGATGATCATGCCGCCGTGGTCGGTGATCTCGGCAAAATCGCCATGGCACCAGACATTGTCGAAGCGGTCGAAATAGGCGTCGCGATACTTTGCGCCGTCCGCATCATTCCAGAAGCCGATCGGCATCGACGGGAACGCCTTGGTGCAAACCAGTTCGCCCTTTTGTCCGATGACGGGGTTGCCATGGTCATCCCAGACTTCGACGGCCATACCGAGTCCCGGACCCTGGATCTCGCCCGTCCAGACCGGCTCTCCCGGCACGCCGAGCACGAAACACGAGACGATGTCGGTTCCGCCGGAAATCGAGGCGAGATGCACATCGGCCTTGATGCCGTCATAGACGAACCGGAACCCCTCCGGCGACAGCGGCGATCCGGTTGATGAAATGACCCGCACGGTGGAAAGGTCATGCGTCTCGATCGGACGAAGTCCGGCCTTGCGCACCGCATCGATGTATTTGGCCGAGGTGCCGAAATAGGTCATCGCCTCACGCGCTGCGAAGTCGAACAGTACATTGCCATCGGGCGCAAATGGCGAGCCATCATACAGCAGCAGCGTGGCGCGCGAGGCGAGCGCCGATACCAGCCAGTTCCACATCATCCAGCCGCAAGTGGTGAAATAGAACACCCGGTCGCCGGGCAGGATGCCGGCGTGGAACCGGTGTTCCTTGAGGTGCTGGATCAGGGTTCCGCCAGCCGAGTGGACGATGCATTTGGGAATGCCGGTCGTTCCGGACGAAAACAGGATGTAGAGCGGATGGGCAAACGGCAGGCGTTCGAAGGTCAGCGCCGAGGGCGAAAATTCAGCCAATGCAGCATTGAGCGCTCGGGCCATTGGCAGCAGGGCTGCCGTCTGCGAGGCCTGCCCCAGATAGTCGATGACGAGAACATTGTGCACCGACGGCAGGTTTGGAACGATCTCGACCAGCTTGTCGGCAATCGAAATCGCCTTGCCATTGTACCAGTAGCCGTCGACCGCGATGAACATCACCGGCTCGATCTGCCGGAAACGGTCGAGCACGCCGCCGGGACCAAAGTCCGGCGAACACGATGACCAGATCGCGCCTACCGAGGCAGCGGCAAGCATTCCGGCGACCGTCTCCGGCATGTTGGCGACCATCGCCGCGACCCGGTCGCCGGGCTTGATGCCTGCGGCGATCATCACCTGCTGGAACCGAGACACCAGTTCGCGCAACTGGCGCCATGACAAACGGCGCGAGACCTTGTCTTCGCCCGCAAAGACAATGGCGTCGTGATCGCCATCTTCCGCGAGCAGGTTTTCTGCAAAGTTGAGATGGGCCTGCGGGAAAAAACGGGCGCCCGGCATCTTGTCGCCGTCTTCCAGAATGGTGCTGCCCTTGTCGCCGATTACGCCGCACTCGTCCCACACAAGCGCCCAGAAGTCCTCGCGGTGGCCGACCGACCATGCGTGCAGGTCTGACCAGTTCTCCATCGGCGTGCCGGTACGCGCGGCGACCATCTGGCGCAAGGCAGCGATCGGCGATGCGTCGGCCAAGGCCTTCGACGGGGTCCAGAGCAGTGAATGTTCGGTCATGATCGGCACTCCGTTCCGTGGCATTTGCAATCGCTGTGGTTAAGCCGCATGCCGCTGGCTCGCAAGGCTGATGGCAGTTATTCACCGCCCGCAGAACGCGGACGCTTGGTGCTGTCATCGGCCCGGATTTTTTGCTAAGCCGCGCACCATGAAAAAGCGGCCTCTGCGGTTTGCCCGCAATATCCTCGCCCTTCTTGCTGTCGTGGGCCTGGCGGTTTGGGCATCCCTACCTTTTCTGGTTTCCACCGACACGGTCCGCGTGGCGATCGAGCGCGAGCTCGGCCGGGTCGCGGGAATGACGGTCGAACTTGGCGGACCAACCCGCGTCGCGCTGTTCCCGCGCCAGGTGGCGACGCTGTCAGACGTCCGTTTCTCGGTTCCCGGCGTTGAAGTTCCGGTCCTGAGCGTCGAGACGCTGACCGTCGACATCAAGGGACGATCCCTGCTCGGTGGCCGCCCGGTCTTTACCGCTTTCGGCCTGACGCGACCGCATTTTCAGCCGTTGGTCGGTTCTGCCGGCAGGATCGACTGGATCAAATCGGCGGGGCGGGTCGGCCAGCGTCTTGAGGCTCAGGCTGCGGGACAGGAACTGCCGGGCACGGAACCCCGCCTCGGCAACATTTCCATCGTTAACGGGCGCGTTACCCTGCCGGCGGGGCCCTCGGGAGCCGAGGAAATCACGGCCGTCAACGCCACAGCCAATTGGCGGACGCTTGCCGATCCCCTGTCCGTCGCAGGCGATTTCATATGGCGCGGAACCCCGGCGAACTTGCGCCTCGATGTCGCTGCACCGGTTGACTTCATGGCAGGGACCCCTGGCGCCCTGCAACTTGACCTGCGCTCAGACGTGGCAAACCTGACATTCACAGGGCAGGCAAATGGCGGGGCCAGCCATCACGGAGAGGGCAAGCTTGCCTTCGAAACACCGTCGATGCGCGCGCTTCTGCAGCTGTTCGGCAGCCAGATCACAGAAGGTCGTGCGCTCGGCAAGGTGGCCCTTGAAAGCCCGGTCAAGCTTACCGGATCGCGTTTGCGTTTTGAAAAACTAGCCATCAGCGTCAACGAAAATGCAGGCGTCGGTGCGCTCGAGATTGCGGCCGCGACCGGTGATACCGTTGCCTCCGTGACTGGCACGCTGGATTTTCGCACCCTCGATCTGTCTGCATTTCTTGGCGCCTTCATCGCCTTGCCGCGGGACAGCGAGCCGGTGGTGGACCTCAAGTCACCAGCTCTGGCGGATCTTCGCATCTCTTCAAAGCAGGCCAGTTTCGGAACGCTGCAACTTGCAAACCTCGCCGCCACGGCGCGGGTCAGCAAGGACGCGGCCATCTTCGATATCGGCGATGCGACCGCCTATGGCGGCCATGTTCAGGCAAGGCTGCAACTGCGCACCGATGGCGCAAGCCGGAATGCGGAGATCATTCTGGCTGGCCAGAACGTGGACAGCCTGCAGGTCGCCCGCGATTTTCCCCTTCCCAAAGTGATGCCGGTCGGAACCGGCACCTTCTCGGTGACGCTGGCCGCCCCCATGGCCCGTTGGGAGGACATGGCATTGGCAGCTACCGGAAAGGTCTCGCTCGAAATGCGGCCGGGCTCCATGCCGGGCCTTGGCATCAAGGCCCTCGAAAAGGCCAAGGCCAACAACCGCTATGTTTCGATGGACACCAGTTCGATTGGGGAACCCTTCGACGTTGCAAGTTTCAACGCCGAAATTTCCGCTGGACTGGCCACCTTGTCGAAAACGCAAATTGCCTATCCTGCTGGCAACATCGATCTGAGCGGTATCATTTCCTACGATAGCGGCAGTCTGGCGCTCACCGCGACCGTCAGCGGCAATCCGCCATCCGATCCGCCTGCGTCGTCATACTTCTTCATAGGCGGATCCTGGGACCGGCCCTTTGCCTTTCCGGTCATTTCCGGGACACCGGAACTCGACTGAAGCAACATGGCTAAGGACCGGTTACGCCATTTGCGCGCCTTTTAACCGTTCTTTACCTTCCGGCGCGACAATGGTGCGGTGTGCAACCTTCGGCCGGGCGGCTTTCGACAACCGTGTTCCAGACCCTGTCCATCGCCATCAAGATCGTGTTTGCCTCGACGCTTGTCGGCGCGGGCCTATCGGCGTTCGATATCACGGCGGCGGAAGTTCTGGCGCGCGCCGGTATCACACCTGAACTGGTGGCAGACCTTGCAGCCAAAGCCCTCGAGTGGGCCCTGCCGAACATGGTGCTCGGCTCAATGGTGATCGTGCCGGTCTGGTTCCTCGTCATGCTGCTCAAACCGCCGCGCGGCTGAGCGGGCACCCCGTCGATCGACCGATCAATGGGCGCGTTCGGCGCGCGCGTCCATCACGACACGACGTTTGTTGACGAGCGCTGCGGAGATGACGCCGATTGTCACAAACGCTATCAGGATCGTGCAGACGGCATTGATTTCCGGCGTCACGCCGAGGCGGACCTGCGAATAGATCTTCATCGGCAGCGTCGTCGCACCCGGACCGGACGTGAAGTTCGAAATCACCAGATCGTCGAGTGACAAGGTGAAAGCCAGCATCCAGCCCGAAACAACCGCCGGCATGATCACCGGCAGCGTCACCTGCATGAAGGTCCTGAACGGCGGGCAGCCGAGGTCCATCGCCGCTTCTTCGAGCGACCGGTCAAACGAGATCAGGCGCGCCTGAACGACAACCGCCACAAAACACATGGTGAAGGTTATGTGGGCGAGCGTCACGGTCCAGAAACCGCGGTCGAAGTCGATGGCCACGAAAAGCAGCAGCAGCGAAAGGCCGGTGATAACTTCGGGCATGACGAGCGGTGCAAACACCATGCCGGTGAAGAGGGTCCGCCCGAAGAAGCGCGTATGGCGCACCAGCGTGACGGCGGCGAGTGTTCCGAGGATGGTTGCGACCGAGGCTGACAACAGCGCGACACGGATCGTCACCCATGCCGCATCCATCAAGCCCTGGTTGCGGAACAGTTCGACATACCACTTGGTCGAAAACCCGCCCCAGACCGTGACGAGACGCGATTCGTTGAACGAATAAATGATCAGCAACAGGATCGGGATGTAGAGGAAGGAAAACCCGAAGACGAGCGACGAGATGTTGAACCAGTTGAGACGTCCGGCCATGTCAGTTTGCCTCCTGCGCCCGGGCCTGCGCCCGCTGGAAGAGGACGATCGGGATCACCAGCACCATCAGCAGGATGGTGGCCACCGCCGAGGCGAGCGGCCAATCACGATTGTTGAAAAACTCGGTCCACAACTGCTTGCCGATCATCAGCGTCTGGGTTCCACCGAGCAGATCGGGAATGACGAACTCGCCGACCGCCGGAATGAAGACCAGGAAGCAACCGGCGACAACGCCCGGAATGGCAAGCCGCGCGGTGACCTTCCAGAACGCGGAAATCGGTGAGCAGCCGAGATCCTGCGCCGCTTCGATCAGGGAATAGTCGAGCTTTTCAAGCGTCGAATAGATCGGCAGTACCATGAACGGCAGGTAGGAATAGACGATGCCGATGAAGATCGCGGTCTCGGTGTTGAGGATCTGCAGCGGTTCGTTGATGACACCGATGCCCATCAGGAATTGGTTCAGAAGGCCTTCCGGCTTCAGGATGCCGATCCACGCATAGACGCGGATCAGGAACGAGGTCCAGAACGGCAGGATCACCAGCATCAGCAAGATCGGGCGCAGGTTTTCCGGCGCGCGCGCCATGCCGTAGGCGAGCGGAAAGCCGATCAGCAGCGTCAGGAATGTCGAGATGATCGCGATGCGCAGCGAGCGCAGATAGGCGTTGATGTAGAGGGAGTCCTCGAAGAGGAACACGAAGTTGTCGAAGTCCCACTGAGAAATCGCGGTGCCGATTTCGGAAAATGATTTGATCTGCGGCACGTATGGCGGAATTGCGAGCGCGCCGTCCGACAGCGACAGCCGGAAGACGATCAGGAACGGCAGCATGAAGAAGACAAGCAGCCATGTGTAGGGAATGGCGATGACGAGACGGCGGGTGATCGCGTTCAGCATTGCCCCTACTCCGACAACAGAATGCCGGCATCGGGCGCAAAGTGCAGCCAGATTTTTTCATCATAGCCGATCGGATCATCGACCGACCGCTCGCGGTTGAGGAGGGATGCCTTCACGATTTTGCCGTTTGCGAGACGCACGTTGAACAGCGTCATGTCGCCGAGATAGGCGATGTCCCAGACTTCGCCCTCGAACGCATTGACCGCGTTTTCAGGGCGCTGGCGTGCAACGCGCAGCTTTTCCGGGCGGATCGCAAATGATGCGTCCGACGCAAATTGCGGCGCTTTTTCCGCAGCAACCTTCATCTTGAAGCCGTCGGCGCCGTCCAGCGTCACCATGCCCGATTCGGCGCCGGTGACCGTGCCATCCAGCATGTTCACCGAACCGATGAAGTCGGCCACATAGCGCGATGTCGGCGCCTCATAGATCTCGGCGGGCGTGCCGATCTGCTTGATGATGCCCTTGTCCATCACGGCGATACGATCGGACATGGTCATCGCCTCTTCCTGATCGTGCGTGACGATCATGAAGGTCAGGCCGAGTTCCTGCTGCAAGTCCATCAGTTCGAACTGGGTTTCCTCGCGCAGCTTCTTGTCAAGCGCGCCGAGTGGTTCATCGAGGAGCAGCAACTTGGGCCGCTTGGCGACGGCGCGCGCCAGCGCCACGCGCTGACGCTGACCACCGGAAAGCTGGTGCGGCTTGCGCCGGGCAAACTGCTCGAGCTTGACCAGCTTGAGCATTTCCGCGACGCGCTTGGCGATATCGGGCGCCGACATCGCAGCCTGTTTAAGCCCGAAGGCGATGTTCTGTTCGACCGTCATGTGCGGGAACAGCGCGTAGGACTGGAACATCATGTTGACGGGGCGTTTGTGCGGCGGAACACCCTTCAGCGACTGGCCGTCGAGATAGATGTCGCCGGAGGACGGCTCCTCAAAGCCGGCTAGCATGCGCAGCAGCGTCGTCTTGCCGCAGCCTGATGGTCCGAGCAGCGAGAAGAATTCGCGCTCGAAGACGTGAAGCGTCAGATTGTCGACAGCGACGAAATCACCGAACTTCTTGGTGACGCCTTCGAACGCGATGTATGGCTTGGAAGCCGGATCGTTCCAGGGCGCAAAAGTGCGCCGCGTGCTGCCGAGAGATTTCATGAGTGCCCCCGTCGAACTTGCCCGCGCGCGCGGGCGGTGACGAAAAAGTCCCGGGACTGGCGTCCCGGGACTGATGGTCTTGTATCACTGGCCGGTCGTGACCTTGGTCCACAGGCGGGTGAAGAGACGCTGTGTGCCCTGATCCTTCGGCGAGACCGTGTAGAGGCCTGCAAGGGTTTCTTCATCCGGATAGATCGCCGTGTCGCCGATCACATCCTCGTTCAGCAGTTCCTTGGAAGCAAGATTGCCGTTGGCATAGTAGACGTAGTTGGAGGCCTTCGCCATGACATCCGGACGCATGATGTAGTTCAGGAACTCATGGGCTTCGGCGACATTCTTGGCATCGGCGGGGATCGCCATGTTGTCGAACCACATCAGGGCCCCTTCCTTGGGGATGTGGTATTCGACGGTGACACCGGCGGCGGCTTCAGCCGCACGATCGCGCGCTTGCAGGATATCGCCCGACCAGCCGAAGGCCACGCAGATGTCGCCATTGGCAAGCGCGTTGATGTATTCCGACGAATGGAACTTGCGGACCGACGGGCGGATTTTCAGCAGGTGCTCTTCTGCCTTGGCGAGATCATCCGGGTTGCTGGAGTCGGGATCGAGGCCGAGATATTTCAGCGCTGCCGGAACGATTTCCTCAGCCGTATCGAGCATGTAAACGCCGCAGTCTGCGACTTTGGCGATCATCTCCGGATCCATGACGAGGGCCAGCGAGTTGACCGGCGCATCGCCGATGCGCTGCTTGACCATGTCGACATTGATGCCGAGCCCGGTCGTGCCCCACATGTAGTTGATGGCGTATTCATTGCCCGGATCGTACTTTTCCAGGCGGGCGTTGATCGCCGGGTCCATGTTAGAGAGGTTGGTCAGCTTGGACTTGTCGAGCTTCTGGAACACGCCGGCCTGGATCTGACGGGCAAGGAATGTGCCGGTGGGCACGACAACGTCGTAGCCGGTGGCGCCGGCAAGCAGCTTGGTTTCGAGGATTTCGTTGGAATCAAACACATCGTAGACAATCTTGATGCCGGTCTCTTCGGTGAACTCGGCGAGGATGTCTTCGTCGATGTAGTCCGACCAATTGTAGACGTTGACGACACGTTCCTGCGCCGCAGCGACGCCTGCAAAAGCGGTTGCGGCAAGGGCGGTGGTTGCAAGAAGGGTAACAAGACGGTTCATGCGGCAGGTCTCCGGTCTCTAGTGACTGGCGCCCCCCGGCGTCTCCGGAGGGCATTGCATGAAAGCCTATGTTCGTTTCCGGCACTGCACAAGAGGTTATGGCCAAGCGGGTGCAACGCAAAAAATCAAAGATAAGTGGTTCTTTCCAACGGGGTAATCTCTGCCCAGAAGGCGAGGATTTCAGCGCGCTTGAGGTCCTTGTAGATGCGGCTGAGTTCCGGGCCGAGCGCCCGGTCGCAGAACTGGCCGGCACGCATCAGCTTGAGCGCCTCGTCCATGTCGTCGGGCAAATGCTCGGCCGACGTTACCGCATCATAGGCGTTGCCGGTGATCGGCGGTGGCGGCACCGCGCGGCTTTCCATCCCTTCCATCATGGCTTGGAGGATCGCGCAAAGCACGAGGTAAGGATTGGCATCAGCCCCGGCGATGCGGTGTTCGATGCGCCGGTTCTCCGGCATGGATGCGGGAATGCGCAGGGCCACCGAGCGGTTGTTTTCACCCCAGACGGCGCGCGTCGGTGCATAGGAACCCGGCTGGATGCGACGGAAACCGTTCCATGAGTTGATGAAGATCAGCAGCGCCTGCGGCATGGTGCGCAGCAATTCGGCCACCGCGCCGCGCAGCAGGACTTCCCCGTCGACCGGATCGGCGAAAATGTTCTTGCCCTCGGCGTTCAGCATGGAGGCATGCACATGCATGCCGTTGCCTGCATATTCCATGAAGGGCTTGGCCATGAAGGTTGCCTGCAGGCCATGCTTGCGGGCGCAGCCATAGACGGTCCGGCGCAGCATGATGACATCATCTGCCGCCCGCAGCGGATCGCCGCGATGCTTCAGGTTGACCTCGAACTGGCCGGGCGCAGCCTCCTTGATGATCGTGTCGATCGGAAGGCCCTGGCTGTCGGCGGACATCCGGATGTCCTCGAACAGATGCTCGTATTCATCGAGGTCATCGAGGCCATACATGCGCTGGCGGTCCGGGCCGTTTTCGGCGCCCACCGGCGCCGGCATGCCGTCATCCCAGTCGGTGCCGGGATGGAGCAGATAGAATTCCAGCTCGAAGGCAACGACCGGAAAATAATCGCGTTGCGCCATGGCCTTGGTGATTCGCGCCAGCGCGTTTCGGCTGTCCGGACGGAACGGCAGGCCCTCAGGCGTGAAGGTGCGCAGCAGCACCTGCGCCGTCGGGCGCTTGGCCCAGTAGACCCGCGACAACGTACCCGGCACGGCACGGAAGTAGCCATCCTGATCGCCGGTCTCGATATGCAGGCCGGTCTCGGTGACCTCGCGGCCCCAGACGTCCAGCCCGTGGATCGACATCGGGAAATTCACGCCTTCCATGAAGGCTTTCTTCAAGGCATCGGCGGGCGCCCATTTGCCACGCATGATTCCGTTGGGATCAACGACCAGAAACTCGACCGCCTGAAGGTCCGGATTCTTGGCCATGAAGGCGTTGTATTCCTCAAGGCTCGGCTCGAGATCGAACGACGTTTCTGGTCTTGTTGGCAATTGCGGCCTGCGATTTTGTTGATGTTGCCGTGACTCAAGGCCCGGTCGACGGCCTTTGTCAATCATGCGGCACGTCGTTCCACGCGACTGCCTCAGACAAAATCGAAGGCGGAAAGACCTGCGGTCATCTCGTCAAGGCCGAGCGGACGGGTGATCGGAGGCTCGGCGCGGGCGAGACAGCCGACGCGTTCGCACACCCGGCAGGCCGGGCCGACCGGCACTGTCGGCATGCGC
>JBGSWL010000161.1:0-7180 GCA_041752455.1 Roseitalea sp.
CAGCCGGAAACCGTGGTCGCGGTCACCGGCACGGCGGGCAAGACGTCGGTTGCAGCCTTCGTGCGGCAGATCTATGCGGCTTGCGGCAAGAGCGCCGCTTCGATCGGCACGACCGGCGTGGTTGCGCCGGGCCTTGAGATCGAGGGCGCTTTGACGACGCCCGATCCGGTGGTCCTGCATCGGGTGCTGGCCGACCTTGCCGCGCGCGGCGTCACCCATGCGGCAATGGAAGCCTCGAGCCACGGGCTTGACCAGCGCCGCCTCGATGGCGTGCGCCTTGCGGCGGCGGCGTTCACCAATCTCGGCCGGGACCACATGGATTACCACCCGACCGTCGAACACTACATGGCCTGCAAGATGCGCCTGTTCGACACGCTGATGCAGACGGGCGCCCCGGCGGTGATCTTTGCCGACGATCCGTGGTCAGGCGAAGCGATGCGGGTTGCAAAGGCGGCAGGGCTCGACGTGATGAGCGTCGGGCGCGCAGGGCAGGCCATCGCGCTAAAGCGCGTCGAGCATGAGCGCCACCGGCAGGTTGCCGAACTCGTGCACAAGGGCAAGACGCATCTCGTGCATCTGCCGCTGGCGGGGGATTTCCAGATTGCCAATGCGCTGGTCGCGGCCGGGCTGGCGCTCGCGACCGGCGAAGCGCCGGATGCGGTATTCGATGCGCTTGAACACCTGAAGGGTGCGCCGGGCCGGCTGGAACATGTCGGCACGACGGCAGACGGCGCGCTGGTCTATGTCGACTATTCGCACAAGCCGGAAGCGCTGGAACAGGTGCTGCTCTCCGTGCGGCCATTCACCACCGGCAAGGTGGTGGTCGTATTCGGCTGCGGCGGCGACCGCGATCCGGGCAAGCGCCCGATCATGGGCGCAATCGCCGGAAGACTGGCCGATACGGTCATCGTGACCGATGACAATCCGCGTTCGGAAGAGCCGGCGACGATCCGCGCCGCGATCCTTGCGGCGGCGCCCGGCGCAACCGAAATCGGTGACCGGCGCGAGGCGATCCGCGCCGCAGTTGCCGGACTGAAACGCGGCGACACGCTGGTGATTGCCGGCAAGGGCCACGAGACCGGCCAGACGGCTGGCGGGGTGACGCGGCATTTTTCCGACCATGAAGAAGCGCGCGCGGCGCTTGCAGAGGGTGCAGCATCGTGAGCCAGAACGCACCGATGACCGAAGCGATGACCGACGCACCGCTGTGGACCGGCGATGCCATGGTCGAGGCGATGGCGGCGCGACCGCTGCACGGCGTTCCGGCTTCCGTGACCGGCATCTCTATCGACACGCGGACGCTCTCGCCGGGCGACGCGTTCTTCGCCATCAAGGGTGAGAATTTCGACGGCCACAACTTTGCCTCCAAGGCGATGATTGCGGGCGCTTCCTGCCTCGTCGTTGCCGAGGAAAAACTGCCCGCGCTCGGCGGTGTCACGTTGCCGATGCTGGTCGTGCCGGATGTGCTGGAAGCGCTGCGGATGCTGGGCCGGGCTGCGCGCGCACGGACCGATGCCAAGGTCATCGCGGTCACCGGATCGGCAGGCAAGACCACCACCAAGGATGCGTTGCGCCATGTGTTGGCGCGTTGCGGGCGGGTGCATGCATCGGCTGCCTCATTCAACAATCACTGGGGCGTACCGCTGACGCTGGCGCGGATGCCGGCTGCGACGGATTTTGCGATCTTCGAAATCGGGATGAACCATGCGGGCGAAATCACGCCGCTCACCAAGATGGTGCGCCCGCATGTGGCCATCGTGACGATGATTGCTGCTGCCCATCTCGGCAATTTCGGCTCACTGGATGATATTGCGCGGGCCAAGGCGGAAATCTTCACCGGCCTTGCCAAGGGCGGCACGGCGCTGATCAACCGCGACGACAAGCGCTTCAAGCTGCTGGCGGAACTGGCAGGCATTGCCGGCGTCATGAAGGTCACCGGCTTTGGCGAAAACAAGCGCGCTGATGTGCAACTGGTCAAGAGTGCGCTTCTGTCCGATTGCTCCAGCATCGAGGCCAAGGTTTTCGGCACTGACGTGATGGCCAAGATCGGCGTGCCCGGTCGTCACATGGTGCAGAACATGCTGGCAGTGCTCGGCGCTGCCCATCTGGTCGGTGCGGATTTGGCTGAAGTTGCCCATGCGCTGGCCGATCTTGAAGCGCCGGACGGGCGCGGCAAGGTCTATGAAATCGCGCGCGGGCATGACGTCGACGGCGAAGGCGGCCACCTCACGGTGATCGACGAAAGCTACAACGCCAATCCGGCTTCGATGGCGGCGGCGCTGGGCGTTCTGGCATCGACAAACGTCAATCGCGGAGGGCGACGCATCGCGGTGCTTGGCGACATGCTTGAACTTGGCAGCCATTCGAAGAAGCTGCATGCGGGCCTGGCGGAACCGCTGCTTTCGGCGCGTTGCGACCGGATCTATCTCGGCGGCGCGGAAATGGCGGCACTTGCCGACGAGCTTGCAGCACGGGACAAGGCCGGAGATGACGTGCCGCCCTTTGCCCACTATGACGACCTCGACGGGCTCGGCGCGGCTTTGGCCAGCGAATTGCTCGCCGACGATGTCGTGATGCTCAAATCATCGAACGGGATCGGCTTTTCGCGGCTGGTCAAGATGCTCAGACAAGGCGACACGACGCCGTGACGGCGTAGCGCCAAAACGCAATGAGAGCGGCACCGGGGGACGGGCCGAAGGGGACACGAACCATGCTCTACTGGCTGACGGATTTCTCCGACCAGGCCCAGATCCTGAACCTGTTCCGTTACATCACGTTCCGGACCGGCGGGGCGCTGATCACCTCGGCATTCCTCGTGTTCCTGTTCGGACCGCGGATCATCGCTGCGCTGCGGGTGCGGCAAGGCAAGGGCCAGCCGATCCGCGCCGACGGGCCGCAAACCCATTTCAAGAAGGCCGGCACGCCAACCATGGGCGGTCTGATGATCCTTGCCGGGATCGTCGGCGCGTCGCTGCTCTGGGGCAACCTCACCAACCCTTACGTCTGGGTGGTGCTGATCGTGACGCTCGGCTTTGGCGCCATCGGCTTTTATGACGACTACCTCAAGGTGACCAAGCAGTCGGACAAGGGGTTTTCGGGCAAGGCGCGCCTCGCGCTGGAATTCCTGATTGCCGGGATTGCCTGTCTCGTCATCATGCGGGCCGGCAATCCGCCGTTTTCCTCCAGCCTTGCGTTTCCGTTCTTCAAGGACTTCCTGCTGAACCTCGGCATCTTCTTCATTCCGGTTGCGGCGTTCGTCATTGTCGGCGCGGCCAATGCGGTGAACCTGACCGACGGTCTCGACGGCCTGGCCATCGTGCCGATCATGATCGCGGCAGCCTCGTTCGGGGTGATCGCGTATCTCTCGGGCAATGCGATCTTTGCCGACTACCTGCAGATCCATTTCGTGCCCGGCACAGGGGAACTGGCGGTCGTACTCGGGGCTGTGATCGGCGCCGGCCTCGGCTTTCTCTGGTTCAATGCGCCGCCTGCGGCGATCTTCATGGGCGATACGGGTTCGCTGGCGCTTGGCGGCCTGATCGGCACGGTCGCCGTGGCAACCAAGCACGAGATCGTCATGGCGATCATCGGCGGCCTATTCGTGATGGAAGCGCTGTCGGTGATCATCCAGGTCGGCTACTTCAAGATGACCGGCAAGCGCGTGTTCCTGATGGCACCGATCCACCACCATTTCGAAAAGCTGGGCTGGACCGAAAGCCAGGTGGTGATCCGGTTCTGGATCATCGCGGTGATCCTGGCGCTGGTCGGCCTTTCGACCCTGAAGCTGCGGTGAGGCTAGGACAATGACACCGATCACCGCCATGTCCGGCAAGCGTGTCGCCCTGTTCGGGCTTGGCGGTTCGGGCCGCTCGACGGCGCGCGCGCTGATTGCCGGCGGCGCGGCGGTGACGGCGTTCGATGACAACCCCGACACGGTCGCCAAGGCGCAGGCCGAGGGCATTGCGGTTGCCGATCTGTCGCAGGAAAATTGGAACCATTTCGATGCGCTGGTGCTTTCACCGGGCGTGCCGCTGACCCATCCCAAACCGCACTGGACCGTCGATCTGGCGCGCAGGGCCGGTGTCGAGGTGATCGGCGACATCGAACTGTTCTGCCGCGAGCGGCAGGCGATTGCGCCCGGCGCTCCCTTTGTTGCGATCACCGGCACCAACGGCAAGTCGACGACGACGGCGCTGATCGCGCACATCCTGAAAGAAGCAGGCCGTGATGTCGCGATGGGCGGCAATATCGGCGTGCCGGTCACCGACCTTGCGCCACCGGCACCGGGCCTCGTGCATGTGCTGGAATGCTCGTCCTACCAGATCGACCTTGCGCCCTCGATCAATCCGACGGTCGGCCTCCTGCTCAACCTGACGCCGGACCATCTCGACCGGCACGGCTCGATGGAGAACTATGCCGTCGTCAAGAAGCAACTGGTCAAGGGCGCGCAGACCGCCGTCATCGGAACCGATGATGTCTGGTGCCGGTCGATTGCCAATGTGCTCGAAGCTTCGGGCAAGACCGTGATCCGGATCGATGCGGATGCGGACGATTACCGCCTTGATCTTTCAGGTGCTGCATCGCTGCGCGGGCGTCACAACCGGCAGAATGCAATGGCGGCGGCGGCTGCCTGCCGCACGCTCGGCGTTTCCGACGAAGAAATCAACGCGGCGCTGGCGACGTTTCCGGGTCTAGCCCACCGCATGCAGATCATCGCCCGGCATGGCCGGGTGCTGTTCGTCAACGACAGCAAGGCAACCAATGCGGATGCGGCGGAAAAGAGCCTGTCGGCCTTCCGCGACATTTTCTGGATTGCCGGCGGCTTGCCGAAAGAGGGCGGGATCACACCGCTTGCGCCGTATTTCACCCGTATCGCCAAGGCCTATCTGATCGGGGAGGCGGCCTCCGCCTTTGCCGCAACGCTTGGCGGATCGGTGCCCTACGAGATTGCCGGAACGCTTGACCGGGCGGTTGCCCATGCGGCGCGCGATGCGGCGCAAAGCGCTGCCGCAGAGCCGGTGGTCCTGCTGGCGCCCGCTGCCGCAAGCTTTGACCAGTTCGCCAACTTCGAAAAGCGCGGGCAGGCTTTCGTCGAGGCCGTTGCCGCACTCGCTTGCCTTCCCGCCGAGGAGATCCGCTGATGTACAATCGCAGTGACCGTTCGCCGATCACCGAATGGTGGTGGACCATCGACCGCTGGTTGCTCGCGGCCTTCGGCGCGCTGATCGGCTTCGGCATTGTCCTTTCGTTTGCGGCCAGCCCGACCGTCGCCGAGCGGATCGGGCTCGAAGCGTTCCACTTTGTCGAGCGCCACGCGATGTTCCTGATCCCGGCGATCGCGGTGATGCTGGCGGTATCGTTTCTCGATGAGCGCAAGGTGCGCCGTCTGGCGCTGGTGATGCTGATCGGCGCGATGCTGCTGATGGCGGCGGCGCTGTTCATCGGCGTCGAGGTCAAGGGATCGCGGCGCTGGGTGCGCCTTGCGGGCATTTCCGTGCAGCCGTCCGAATTCATGAAGCCGGCGTTCGTGATCATCTGCGCATGGCTGTTTGCAGAACACCTGCGGCGGCCGGACATTCCCGGCAACCTGCTGGCCGGTGTCCTGGCTGCTGCCATCGGCGCGCTGCTGATCGCCCAGCCCGACCTTGGCCAGACGGTTCTGGTGGCGGGAACCTGGGCGGCGATGTTCTTCATGGCCGGGATGAGCTGGCTGTGGATCGCGGTGATCGGCGGTATCGGCGCGGTCGGCCTGACCGGCGCTTATTTGACGATGCCGCACGTGGCAGGGCGCATCAACCGCTTCCTGACCGGCGAAGGCGACACGTTCCAGGTGGATACCGGGCGCGATGCCATCGTGCGCGGCGGCTGGTTTGGCCAGGGGCCGGGCGAGGGCACGGTCAAGCGCATCCTGCCCGACAGCCATACGGATTTCGTGTTTGCTGTACTGGCGGAAGAATACGGCATCCTGCTCTGCATGGTACTGGTCGGCCTTTTTGCGTTCATCGTGCTGCGCGGGCTCGGCAAGAGCCTTCGCGAGGAAGACCATTTCCGCCGTCTGGCGATTGGCGGACTAGTGGTACTCGTCGGGCTGCAATCGATGATCAACATCATGGTCAACCTGCAGCTGATGCCGGCCAAGGGGATGACGCTGCCATTCGTCTCCTATGGCGGGTCGTCGATGATTGCGGTCGCGATGACGGCGGGGTTCATTCTGGCATTGACGCGCAAGCGTCCCGAGCGGCGCATCGGGCAAGTGCGGTTTTCAACCGCTGGCGCCGTTCCGGCGGAGTGAGACGATGGAAAACCGCGGCAACATTCTTTTGTGCGCCGGCGGGACCGGCGGCCATCTGTTTCCCGCAGAAGCGCTGGCGCACGAACTTACGGCGCGCGGCTGGAGCGTGCATCTGGCGACCGATGACCGCGCCGCCAAATATGCCGACCGGTTTCCTGGCGGGCGGATGCACATCATCGCGTCGGACACGCCATCGGGCAAAAACCCGCTCAAGCTGGTTTCGGCCGCCTTCACCATGATGCGCGGCATGAGCCAGTCGCGCGGGCTGCTCAAGACGCTGCGTCCGGCGGCGGTGGTCGGTTTCGGCGGCTATCCGACCGTGCCGCCGGTGGCGTCTGCCGCAGCGGTGTTTCCGACGCTGATCCACGAGCAGAACGCGGTGATGGGGCGCGCCAACAAGATGCTGGCGCCGCGCGTGACGGCTATTGCCGGTGGTTTTCTGGCCGCTGACGGCACCCATGCCGACAAGATCGTCGTGACGGGAAATCCGGTCCGGCCGGCGGTTCTGGAAGCGGCAGCAACACCCTACCGCGCGCCGGAAAGCGGCAGCCCGTTTCATCTGGTCGTGTTCGGTGGCAGCCAGGGCGCCCGTTATTTTGCCGAGGCGGTGCCCGCCGCGCTGGCGCTGTTGCCGGAGGATCTGCGCGCCCGCATGAAAGTCACGCAGCAGGCGCGGCCGGAAAACGAGGCGGACGCAAAGGCGGCGTTTGCGGCGCTTGGCGTTGCCGCCGACGTGTCGCCGTTCTTCGGCGATTTGCCGGCACGGATCGCCGATGCACAGCTTGTGATCGCCCGCTCCGGCGCTTCGACCGTGTCCGAGATCGCCGCGATCGGCCGGCCTGCGATCCTTGTGCCTTATCCGCATGCGCTCGATCACGACCAGGCCGC
>JBGSWL010000162.1:0-10201 GCA_041752455.1 Roseitalea sp.
ATCGGCACCGAAGGCGCCTACCCGCCCTTCAACAACCTGGAAGCCGACGGCACGTTGACCGGCTTCGACATCGATATCGCCAAGGCACTCTGCGAAGAAATGAAGGCCGAGTGCGAATTCGTCACGCAGGATTGGGATGGCATCATCCCGGCGCTTCTGGCCGGCAAGTTCGATGCGATCATCGCCTCGATGTCGATCACCGAAGAGCGCAAGCAGCAGGTCGATTTCACGGCGAAGTACTACAACACCCCGCCGGCCATTGCCGTGCCGAAGGATTCGGCCATCACCGAGGCAACCGATGCGGCACTCGCCGGCAAGATGATCGGCGCCCAGTCGGCGACCACCCACTCCAACTATGCAGAAGAAAAGCTCGGCTCGGCTGAGCTGAAGCTCTATCCGACCCCGGACGAATACAAGCTCGACATCGCCAACGGCCGCATTGATGCCGTCATCGACGACGTCATCGTTCTCTCGGAGTGGCTGAAGACCGACGACGGCGCATGCTGCAAGCTGCTCGGCACGCTGACACCGGACCCGGTGATCAACGGCGAAGGCGCCGGCATTGCCATCCGCAAGGGCGAAGACGAACTGCGCGAGAAATTCAACGCAGCCATCGAAGCCGTCCGTGCAAGCGGAAAATACAAGGAAATCAACGACAAGTATTTCGACGTCGACGTCTACGGCGGCTGATTTCGCCTTTGATTGCGTGAAACGACATGGCGGGGACGGATCCGTTCCCGCCATTTTTTTGACCCTGCAACGGACAGCCACGAACGGGGACAATGGACGCGCTGCAACTTCTGGCCTTTGGCGATACCGGCTGGGGTGACGAGATTGCCCGGGGCCTTCTGGTCACCGTGTCGCTCGCCGTTGCGACATTGCCTCTCGGTCTGCTGATCGGCTTTCTGCTGGCGCTCGCCAAACAGTCGAGCGAGCCGACGCTACGGGTTTCAGCCGACATCTACACCACGATCTTTCGCGGCCTGCCCGAACTCCTGACCATCTTCATGGTGTATTTCGGCCTGCAGATCGCGATCCGCCAGGTCTCGATCGCACTCGGCTTTGAAGGCGGCATCGAGATCAATGCGTTTGTCGCTGGCCTGATCGCGCTGGCGCTGGTGTTTTCCTCCTATGCCTCGGAAGTGTTCCTGTCGGCATTCCGCGCCATTCCGAACGGCCAGTATGAAGGCGCAAACGCGCTCGGGCTGACCGGCGGACAAACGATGCGCCTCGTCATCGTGCCGCAACTGGTGCGCATTGCCCTGCCCGGCCTTGGCAATCTCTGGATGATCCTTCTGAAGGACACGGCGCTGATCTCGGTCATCGGCCTGTCCGACATCATGCGCCAGACCGGCATAGCGGCACGGGTCACCAAGGAAGCGTTCCTGTTCTTCGGCCTTGCCTGCCTCTTGTTCCTCGCCTTGGCGATGCTCTCCTCCGTCGTGTTTTCACGCATCGAGACAGCGGCAAGACGGTCGGGGCAACGCTGATGGCAGTCATCAACGAAACGCTTCTGCCCGCGCAGCCTCCACCGCCGGACTACCGTGAACCGTGGAATGCCTCACGCATCGCCGGCCACCTGGTGCTCGGCTTCTGGGTCACCGCCGCCGTGTTTCTCGCCTGGTGGCTGGTGCAGGTCTGGAACGCGGAGTTCTTTGCCCGCTATGCCCCGCGTTACCTCGAAGGCCTGCAGACGACGCTGGCGTTGGTCATCGTGTCGATCGTCCTCGGCTGCGTCCTGTCATTTCCGATTGCGTTCATGCGAATGTCGAACAACCGCGTGCTCGGCGCCGTCGGCTACGCCTATGTCTATTTCTTTCGCGGCACGCCGCTGATCGCCCAGCTTTTCCTGATCTATTACGGCTTCGGCTCGTTCCGCGAGGAACTGGAAGCGGTCGGCCTTTGGGCGTTCTTTCGCGATGCCTGGAACTGCGCACTGACCGCGTTCACACTCAACACGGCGGCCTATCAGGCGGAAATCCTGCGCGGCGCCATCGAAAGCGTCCCGCGCGGTCAGTGGGAGGGGTCGAAAGCACTCGGCATTTCCCGCATCACGACATTCCGGAAGATCATCCTGCCGCAGGCAATGATCGTGGCGCTGCGCCCCTATGGCAACGAGATCATCCTGATGATCAAGGGCTCGGCGATTGTCGCCATCGTCACGGTGTTCGACCTGATGGGCGAAACCCGCCGGGCCTTTTCGCGCACCTTCGATTTCCAGACCTATGTCTGGGCAGCAATCCTCTACCTCGTGATGGTCGAGGCGATCAGAAATGTCTGGAACATCATCGAACGGCGGCTGACGCGGCACCTGAAGCGCTGACCTGCCACCTTCCCCGCAGGGCGCTTTCGCGCTAACTCCCACCGCACAGTTTCGGAACAAGGAAGACACCAATGGCCAAAGTCGCATTCATCGGGCTCGGCGTGATGGGCTATCACATGGCCGCCCACCTGAAGAACCGCGGCGGCCATGACGTGACCGTCTACAACCGCACAGCAGCAAAGGCTGAAAAGTGGGTCGGCGAACATGGCGGCGCCCATGCGCCGACACCGGCCGCAGCCGCAGCGGGCTGCGACTTCGTCTTCTCCTGCGTCGGCAATGACGACGACCTTCGCGCCGTGACGCTCGGCGCAAACGGGGCGTTTGGCGCCATGAAGCCCGGCGCGATCTTCATCGACAACACGACGGCCTCGGCGCAGGTGGCGCGCGAACTGGACATCGAGGCAAAGGCGCGCGGCCTCGCCTTCATCGATGCACCGGTTTCCGGCGGCGAAGCGGGCGCCATCAACGGCGTCCTCACCGTGATGTGCGGCGGCGACGAAGCGACATTCGAAACGGCCAAGCCCGTGATCGAGGCCTATGCCAGGATGGTCGGCCTGATGGGACCGGCGGGCAATGGCCAGTTGACCAAGATGGTCAACCAGATCTGCATTGCCGGGCTCGTCCAGGGATTGGCCGAAGGCATCCACTTTGCGCAGAAGGCCGGTCTCGATGTCGAGGCTGTCATCAACGTGATCTCGAAGGGCGCTGCCGGTTCCTGGCAGATGGAGAACCGCCACAAGACCATGGCGCAAGGCAAATATGACTTCGGCTTTGCCGTGGACTGGATGCGCAAGGATCTCGGCATCGTTCTCGATACAGCCGACGAAAACGGCGCAGCGCTGCCGGTCACCGCGCTGATCGACCAGTTCTACAAGGACATCCAGCAGATGGGCGGCGGGCGCTGGGATACATCGTCCCTGCTCGCCCGCCTTGATCGCAAGCCGAAGGGCTGATCGGTCAGAACCCTTCAGCCGCCGCTTCGATGATATCCCCAAGGATGGCGTTGACCTGATCGCGATTGCCGCCTTCCGGCAGTTTGCGATGCCCGACCGTCACGGTTCCGGGCGTCGCCGCATCTTCGTAGACGAACACGACATAGGGGCAGTACGCGATATCGCGGATGTCGCCTTCCATCACGTTGCGCGAGACCACGGCCGAACAGAAGGTGAAGAACTCGGCATCCTTGTAGAGTTCGCCCTTGCCGCCGACATCGCCGGCGGTTCGCTTCAGCATCTCGCCGATGAAGCCGTGATAATCGACCTTGAATCCCTTGTTGATGATGGCATCCTCGACCGCGGCGGCCACATCGGCAAAGGGCTGATCGGTCGCAAGCGTGGCAACATCATCGCCCGAGGCGTGTGCAGGCATGGAAAGCATGGACAATGCAAAGGCAGACACAAGAAAACGGCGCATGGGGATCCTCCCTGAAACATGCAAGAAATTGCATGCTACAGCCTCGACCGGCCATTGCATAGGCTTTGTGGATGCGGCTGCTCAGGCCTTGTCGGTGATCATGTAGTCGAGCGGCAATTCGGTCGTCGACTTGATCCGCTCCATGGCAAAAACCGAGGAGACATCGCGGATCTCGATGCGCGCAATCAGCCGCTTGTAGAACGCGTCATAGGCGGCAATGTCCGGAACGACGACGCGCAGCAGATAGTCGATGTCGCCGCTCATCCGGTAGAAGTCGACGACCTCGGGAAACTCGGCAATCACCTCGGAAAACCGCTTCAGCCATTCCAGCGTGTGCATGTTGGTGCGAATCGAGACGAACACCGTGACGCGGACATTGACCTTTTCCGGGTCGAGGATGGCGACACGCCGGGCGATCACGCCTTCTTCTTCGAGCTTCTGCACCCGGCGCCAGCACGGTGTTGTTGACAGGCCAACTTTCTTGGCCAGATCGGCAACGGCGATCGTGGCGTCCTCCTGCAACAGGCGGAGAATCTTCCGGTCAAGGCGGTCCATCGGGAACAACTTTCTTTCGATGCGTGTGCTTTGCACATAGTCGAGAAAAATGATTTCATCAATCCGCCGACGTCAACCGCGCCACCTCGGCGCGCAGCATCGGCAGGACGTCAGCCGCAAACCAGGGATTGCGCTTCAGCCAGCCGGTGTTGCGCCAGGATGGATGCGGCAGCGGCAAGACCATCGGGCGCGATGGCCGGGCAAGGATTTCCCGCCACGCGGCAACGGTTTGCGTCATCGAGGGCCTGCGGTCCGCGCCAAGATGAAAAGCCTGCGCATACTGGCCGACGGCGAGCACCAGTTCGATCTGCGGCATCGCCGCAAAGACAGCAGGATGCCAGAGGCGCGCGCATTCGCGCCGTGGCGGCAGGTCGCTCCCCGTCGCATCAAGCCCGGGAAAGCAGAAGCCCATCGGCACGATGGCGACACGGGTGGGATCGTAGAAGACGTCCGCCGAAATCCCTAACCAGTCGCGCAACCGGTCGCCGGACGGGTCGGTGAAGGGTCGCCCGGAAGCGTGGACGCGGGTTCCCGGCGCCTGCCCCGCAATGCAGAGCCGCGCCGTCGACGAGAGCACTGCGACCGGTCGCGGCTGGTGCGGCAGCGACGCCCCGATCGGCGTGTCGACACAAAACCGGCAGGCGCCGATCCGTGCCTTCAGCGCGGCAAGGTCCGTATCCTCGCCGTCATTTTGCGAAGCGCTATTCAAGGTGGCCGCCCGCGCCAACCATGGATCGGAGGCGCCGGAGGAGACTGCCAACACCGCCGGCCAGATCGCCGGTCGCCCCGTTGCTGCGCTCACGCACGTCGCGCGGTCGCTCGAAAGTGCCGGCCCAAAGCCCGCGCTTTGCCGCTCGTGCATCGCTCTCCAGCCAGTCATGCGCGCCAAAGGCAAGCGCCCAACCGTCATGCACCATCTGCCCGTTAAGCGAACGGGCTAGTCCCGATGCCGTGCAGGTGACAAGCAGCCGCCCGAAGCGATCGGTCTCGAAACCGGAACAGGCGGTGTCCGGCCTGCCTGCGATCAGCTGCCGCAGATGGTCGCGCGCCCGCCGCCCGCAATCGAACTGCGCGCCTCTCGCATCCCGGCACAGCTGATTGAACTCCGGCGCATCGATCCCCTCAAGCCGCACACGAACGGTTCCGATGGTGCCACTGTCGCCATCGGCAACCGTGATCGGCCCCTCCAGCGTGCGCGTGGCGAGCATTTGCACGGCGATGGCGGCCAACGCGATGCCGGTCAGCGACAGGAGCGAGACGAGGAAACTGCGCAGGCGGCTCCGCCGCGCCGGCCGGCGCCTTCGAAATCGTGTCATGGAAGGCCCGCAACCCGCCAAGACACTGCAACCGTGAAGCAGTTCTTAACGAATGGGAAAGTATGTTTGGGCCCTGTGCCGGAGCGCAACCCTGCGCTGCGGGAGTGCACATCAGCTGCCTTGTGAACATGCATGCCGGTCTCGCAATCCACTGACAAGATCATCGTCGACCGACGCAAGAGTGTGCGCAACAAGGAATTGCGCAACACGCTTTTGAAGACGCGCGAGCAACTGGCGCTTCGCGGCGAGGTCGACGACGATTTCGAGCGCGAACTGCTCGCCATGCATGCAAACGCGCTGGTCTCCTCGATCGCCGCGGTGCCGTTGCTGATCATCATCACGGGTCTTGCCGGCCTCGGGATCGGTTTTGGCCCCGACATCATTGTCTGGGCCTTCATCGCCAACCTGCTTTACGTTTCCATGGGCCTGTTGTCGAAGCGCTATCTGGCGCGCAAGTCCGACATTTCGCTGGCCGGGTGGCGCCGCGCATTCATAATGATGCATGCGGTGACGGGTTTTTCGTGGATCTATTTTGCGCTGAACACCTGTTCGGCATGCGGCACCGACGAAGTCCTGTTCTACAAGGCATCGATCATCCTGGTGGCAATCGCTGCCACCGCCAGTATCGGCTATACGGTCCGCTTTGCCATCATCGCAGCGTTTTCCGTGCCGGTTGCCGCCTTCAGCATTTTCAACATGTGGAACGGCACCGGCGGAACGCTGGCCTCGGCGATGCTGATCTCGAGCCTCTTGTTCTTCACCTTCGTGTCGATCCGGCTCAACCGCAATGCCGTCGCCACGCTCGGTTATCGCGCGCAGAACAATGCCCTGATCGCCGAACTGGAAATGGCGAAATCCATCTCCGATGAAGCGCGGCGGCGGGCAGAAGACGCCAATCTCGCCAAGTCGCGGTTTCTGGCCTCGATGAGCCACGAACTGCGCACGCCGCTGAACGCCATCCTCGGCTTTTCCGAAGCGATGCAGAACGAGATGCTCGGCCCGGTCGGCAACGAGGCCTACAAAGGCTATGTCTCCGACATCCATGAATCCGGGCGCCACCTGCTCGACCTGATCAACGAGATCCTCGATTTGAGCCGTATCGAGGCGGGCAAGTATGACCTGAAGGAAGAGCCGCTGCGTCTTGCCGATGTGGCCGAGGACTGCATGGCGCTGGTGCGCCTGCGCTCGACGCAGAAGGCGCTGAACGTCAAGGCGGTGTTCCAGGACGGATTGCCGAAGGTTCTTGCCGACGAAAAGGCGGTGCGGCAGATCGTGCTCAACATGCTGTCCAACGCCGTAAAATTCACCCCGTCCGGCGGGCGTATCGAGGTCAAGGTCGGCTGGACCGCTTCGGGCGGCCAGTATGTCGCCGTCAAGGATAATGGCCCGGGCATTCCCGAAGAGGAAATCCCGATTGTCCTGTCGGCGTTCGGCCAAGGCTCGATTGCCATCAAGAGCGCCGAACAGGGCACCGGCCTTGGCCTGCCGATTGTCCAGGCGCTGCTCGCCATGCATGGCGGGACGTTTGTCTTGCGGTCGAAACTGCGCGAAGGCACGGAAGCCATCGCGATGTTCCCGGCCTCGCGCACGCTTCAGTCGATGGCCGCCGAACCGGTCACCGAACCGGCGAAACAGCCGCGCACGATCAAGGCCGCAAGGCAAATTCAGCAGGCGTGAGTCGGCGCGGACCTGGCTCTCCGGTTGGCGGCATCCCGGGTAAGTTGGCGGAGGCCATCTGCCGTGGCATTGCCGTTGGCATCATAGGCGAAGAGGGGGGGCTGGGTGATAGCGACTTACGGTTGCAGTAATTCTATATATTTTTCAGGTACGTCATGTCACCAATATGATATTTAATATGCCGTATTTCCTCTCTGATACTTTCAAAAATCTCAACAATCTCAAATTCATTCATATCATCAATATTCACATTTTCGAATAAATGTACAATATTCCTTGCAGAATTCACTATATCAAACATTCCAATGCTTGTATTCCAGCTATACGGATCTCCGTCTTCGTCTATTCCGGAAAAATTTGGCGTTTTCGAAATTTTTTCAGATATTTTTTCTGCTATTTCGATTTCTTTATTATTCATTTTCCTAAGACCCTTGATATGGCATTTAGTTCTTGCCTAAACGTTCTCACTTCGCGTTCAACGGAGCTTGTGTAGCCGCCTCTTGCTTTTATTGAATCCAATTTCTCGAGATGCTCTGATAGCCTAGACTGTATGCTTTTACGTGATGTGAGTAGGCTTTTCCGTCCATCCTGATTCATCTGGCGCTGGAAATGATCAATCTGCTTTTGCGATGGCTCTTCGGTTTTCGATGTGGTTCTCGATACGTTTCGGTCATTGTCTTCGGGGCCCGGCGTTCCGCTGGCGGCTGTCCCGCTGGTGTCGGCCTTTTTGGTCTTGCGATCCGCCGCACCGGCGTCATCGCTGTTGTCGCCCATCGCAACCGATCCGGGCGGTGCAATATCAGCGGCCTGATTGTTGTCGTGTCCGTCACGATCTTGTCCGCTGAAAAAGGCATTGCCAACAAAAAAACCGATTATGCCGCCGACAATTCCAGAGCATGTGCTGCCACAAGTCACTACCGCCCCAGCAACTGCTGGGGCTATATGCCCGCTCGGATCACTCTTGTTCACCGGATCGTTGGCCGAATAGGCATAGCGGTTCGTGCCGACGCCCTGCTGTGTCGGGTCCCAGTCATCGGGTGAGATGAAGCGCCCGAGCGCAGGGTCGTGGTAGCGGGCGTTGAGATAGAGAAGGCCCGTCTCCGGGTCGTGCCGCTCGCCGATATAGCCCTTCTGCGTCTGGAAGCCGCTGTTCAGCCGGTCGCCGTAAGCGCTGTAGCCGGTGCTCTCCACCAGCGCGCCGTTGGCGTCCGTGACCAAGCGCACCGAGGCAAGGTGATCGCGGTGGAGAAAGAAGGCGGCGTTGCCCTCGATCTTCAGGTCCATCCACGGATAGCGGGTATAGGCGGTGAGCGGGTGGAGGATGCCGGACCCGCTTGGTGTCTGGGCGGTGGCCGCATTGATCTCGACGCCGGAATCCGGATAGAGCGTACGGGCGAAGGCGGAGGCCTTTGAAACACGCGCCCCATCCGGCCCGTATTCAAACGACGCCATCAGCGTGCCGGCACTGTCGCGCACTTCGGCCAGCCGGTTGGCGGCATCCCAATCCAGCTGGCGCAGGCCATCTGCCGTGGCATTGCCGTTGGCATCATAGGCGAAGAGGCGCGCGCCGACCGTCAGCGGCGCATGCGGGCGGGGGGCAGGCGCGGCCGGATAGCTGTATGTGCCCGGCGCGCCGGTGCCGGTCTGCGACAACATAACGAAAGCCTGTTCTTCGGCATAGATCATGCGCGCAGCGCAATCGCCGAATGGCGGCAGAACTTCAACACTGCGAGACCGTATTCTTCGCTCGGCTACCAGACCCCGGCAGTATTCGCCGGAACCCTCGCCGCAACCGGCTCCTACGCTTCGCTCGATACGGGCTTCGCGTTTCCGCCGGTTGCTCAACCCGCGCCCTACGGCGTAACAGAAACGACCGAGGCTCTAATTGCCGCTGGATGAAAGTTCAGTGACAGGTCACAAACACCCTGGGAAAGGCTTCAATCGACCCCGGAACACGTGCCGAGCGACACCCGTTAAAAACGCGGAGCCATCAAATGAATACAGGCGCTGTACTTATTTGGAGCGACGAAAAAACTCAAATCACCACCAAAGCCTCAAAGGTGTCAATATTCTATATACGGAGTTCCATTATATTAAAATTATTAAAAATATTTTTATATTGATGTTATCATTACTAAATTTTATTGATTTCATCATAGCTTTTTTGTATTATTTCCGCATAATTGGGGTCGAAAGGCTCCGATAAGGATCGTTCCAAGCAAGCCTGAAGTGATGAAATTAATTCAAACTCCGCCGAATTTGAAAACTCAACAACGCCTTCCCAGCTATGTTTCTCCCAATTGTTTGAAATCCACTCAAAAAGCACAATAGCTTCAGATTTCGAGAATTCAATGTTCACAAAATCGGCTCTCATTTCTAATTTCATCAGTTTATTCCTCCATGAATCAGTAAATTATTTACCTGATCAACACTAAGTTTCCAGTCCCCCCATTAAAAAGTCTCGTCAATGTTCTTTGAAATCGACGATCACACTGTCAAACCATGCCCAGAAGTCATCATACTCACCTTCTTGCTCCCACCCTGCCGTCGAGAAGTCATTGATCAAGACGATCTTGCCCGGCTTGTCCTTCTGAAAGGCCGCAATTGTGTCATTATCGCCCCGCTTGGCAAACATGAACAGCTCAAGATGGCGGCATCTCTCCGTCAAATGCCTGTTGTATGACACCAGGAATTCAGGATCCCTGATAAAGAACCATGGGAGAATCTCATTGACATCGGACTCATGAATTTTTTCCAACCCTTCCGGTATGTCGATCCTGACCTGCTCCCCGGTTTGTCCTCGTTCAGAAGTTAGCTCTGTTCAGGGTTTGGTCCTTTGCTGACCGGTTGAGGAACTCCCGCGGCGTGAGCCCGTTGAGGCTCGTATGCGGGCGGTGATGGTTGTAGTCGTCACGCC
>JBGSWL010000163.1:0-4962 GCA_041752455.1 Roseitalea sp.
ACCTGCGCTTCGACGACACGCAGGACGCATTCGAGACCCTGTACGGCCTGATCGTTGCCGACGGCCATGTGCGGCTGCTGCTTGGCGAGGTTGTGCCGAGCCTGACCGAGCGCGCTGCCCGGCGCGGGCGGGCGAAAGCTGCCATCGACCGCTTCTTCCGACTCTTCGGCGCCGGCGAGATCCATCACTGACCACCCAACCTCATCACATCACAAAACGGGAAGGACTACCTACATGCGTGTATATTACGACCGCGACGCGGACCTGAACCTCATCAAGGGCAAGAAGGTTCTCATCATCGGCTACGGTTCGCAGGGCCGCGCCCATGCCATGAACCTCAAGGATTCCGGTGCCGAGCATGTGCGCATCGCACTGCGCCCCGGTTCGACCACCGCGCTGAAGGCCGAGGCCGATGGCTTCACCGTCATGACCGTTGCCGAAGGCGCCGCCTGGGCCGACCTGATGATGATGGCGACGCCTGACGAACTGCAGGCCGACATCTACAAGCAGGAAATCGCCGGCAACATCCGCGACGGCGCGGCCATCGCCTTTGCCCACGGCCTCAACGTGCATTTCGGCCTGATCGAAGCCAAGCCGACCGTCGACGTGCTGATGGTGGCACCGAAGGGCCCGGGCCATACGGTGCGCGGCGAGTTCCTCAAGGGCGGCGGCGTTCCCTGCCTGATCGCGATCCACCAGGATGCCTCGGGCAACGCCCATGACATGGCGCTGTCCTATGCCTGCGGCGTCGGCGGCGGCCGTTCCGGCATCATCGAGACCAGCTTCAAGGAAGAGTGCGAGACCGACCTTTTCGGCGAACAGGCCGTGCTGTGCGGCGGCCTCGTCGAACTCATCCGCGCCGGTTTCGAAACGCTGGTCGAAGCCGGCTACGCGCCGGAAATGGCCTATTTCGAGTGCCTGCATGAAGTGAAGCTGATCGTCGACCTGATCTATGAAGGCGGCATTGCCAACATGAACTACTCGATCTCCAACACCGCCGAATGGGGCGAGTACATGTCCGGCCCGCGCGTCATCACGCCGGACACCAAGGCCGAGATGAAGCGCATTCTCACCGACATCCAGACCGGCAAGTTCACCTCGGAATGGATGCAGGAATACCGGTCGGGCGCTGCCCGCTTCAAGGGCATCCGCCGCATGAACGATGCCCACCAGATCGAGGAAGTCGGCGAACGCCTTCGCGCCATGATGCCGTGGATCGGCGCCGGCAAGCTGGTCGACAAGGCCAGGAACTGAGGCTTCTGGTGAATAGTGAATGGGGGCCGGCGGAGTGATCCGCCGGCCTTCGGCTTTTCAGTGTTTCGCGATCGTTGTATGATCTGGCGGAATTGCGGAGTTTGAAATGATCGATCTGAAGGAAGCAGTGACGGTGGCCAAACGCTCGGTTGCCGAGGTGTTTGCGTCAGACGATGTGCGCGATTTGCTCCTTGAAGGCGTTGATCGCAATACGGCGTCCGGAAACTGGGAGATCACGGTTTCGTTTCTGCGGAAGCAGTCCAGACCAAAACCTGGCGGGATCGGGACTGTAATGTCGCCAAAGATCTTAGATGCAGTTCCCGGAGAAGCACGGGTATTCAAGACCGTCCACGTCGATATGGCCAATGGCGAAATGATCCGCATCGTGGATGTTGCGAGCGTCATCGCTGCCGAATGACACCGGTCGTTCTGGATGCAAACCTGCTCCTTCTTTTCGTCGTGGGCACTGCTGACCGCCGCCTTGTCCGCAAGCACAAGAGGCTTTCGGCCTATGATGAAACGCATTTCGATGGTCTGATTGATCTGCTTTCCGGTTTTGATGAGGTTGTGGTCACGCCCCATTCCCTCGCCGAGTTCTGGAACCTGATGGGTGAGCGCAAGCGACCCGGTGACCTGGACCACGATACGATCCATGCTTGTGCGCTGTCCATGGTCGCCAGTGTTGTCGAAATCCACCGTCCGGCGACCGACCTCATCACATGGAACGAAATTGCATGGCTCGGGCTTTCCGACGTGGCCCAGATTGCCGCCGCCCGGGAGCGTGGTGCCACTTTGCTGAGTGCCGATGGGCCGCTGTGCCATGCAGCTGGGTCAAGCGGTGTCGAGGCGATATCGTTCTGGCGGATCATTGACCCGACGCGATAGGTGGCCCCGAAGGTGATCCGCCGGCCTTCAGCCTTTTTTCAGCCCGTTGTGCGACTCTATGCCGGTCATGAAGCCGGAGGGGCGGGCATGTTCGGTGGCATCTTCAAACTTGGCGGGCTTGCCGTCGGCGCGGTGATCGCGGCGAACCTCTCCTACGCGATGACGCTCGGCTCGCTGCCGCCCTACGGATATGATCTGGTGCGAATGGTGGACGGACGCGTCTACGAACGGGTTCCCGTCTTCGTGCCCGGCCAGCCGAAGATCGGCCGGCGCAGTGCCACGACGATCTCGGCCAGTTCCACCTGGTTCGGCCTGAAGTTTCACCATGCGATGCCGGATGGCGGGCAGGTGACGTGCCATTTCATCGCAACGATCGTGCAATGCGATGACCCTTGGGTGCTTGATCGGAAGTTGCCGAAACCCGGTGACAGGCAGGGCAATCCGCTCATCCCCCGGTTGACCCCATGAAAACGACCGCGGCATTGCTGCCGCGGCCTGTTACACGCGCAAGGTTTCGTCCAGCTTATTCGGCAGCGGCGAGGCGCCCGGGCACCGGCGTGTCGCGGGTGACCAGCTTTGCGGTCAGGCGCAGGAAGGCAAGGATCGTCACCGCCTGCAGTGCCACCATCGGCACGTACAGGGCGATGTAGACAGCCCCGAACTTGTCCACCGCGCCGATGCCGACGAGGCCGTAGTTGACGAGGAAGTTGGCGAAGACAAACAGTGCCACACCCGGGCAGACCAGAGCCAGTGAGCCGGGCGAACGCTGCGGGCCGGTGACATAGGTTTCAAAGTAGCGGGTGCGCTTCATCACCGCCCAGCCGATCACGGCAAAGACGAGCTGAAGCGAGAAGATCGCGGTCAGGAACATGAACTTCGAGCCTTCTGCCCACGGCGTCTCGAAATTGTGGGCAAGGCTCATGTTCATGCGGTAGAGCGCAATGCCGATGATCGTCAGGATCGGAATGCCGATCCACAGCGTCGGCACAGTTTCCGGATTGGCCTTGTTTTCAAACAGCGACGCCATGCCCATGATCAGGAAGACGAGGCCGAAGACGATGGCAGCAACGATGAAGAAGGCCGCGCCCATGAAGCCGATCACCTGGACCGTGGTGTTGTGGCTCATCGCGACCGGGGCCGAAAAGCCGACGCCGACCATCGCAAAGGCAAACACCGACAGCATCTGGGCGAGCGAGTTGTTCTTCCTGACGTCAAACCCGCCATCGACGATCATGGTTGTCATGAAGCCGGAGAAGATCTGCATCGCGTAGATGCCGACCGCCGCGAAGGCGAGGATTGCCAGCGGAAACAGGTATTCCACGACCTGCCAGAGGCCCGGAACGAAGACGGCGCCGACGATGAAGCCGACATTGATGCTCATCGCGTAGGTCAATGGCGCTGCCATCAGCGACGAACCGGTGTTGGTGGTGCGCATGGCCTGCGCATTGTCGCTGGCATGCCAATGGGAAAAGCGCTGGATGTTCCAGACCAACAGGATGACATGCAGGACCGAGAAAACCGCAATGCCGGTGACCGAGGCGGCAATCAGCGCCTGCATGGCGAGCGAACCGGTGGCAAATTCGGCCGAAAGCGTTGCAAAGGACGGGATCGGCTGGCCGGCATGCTTCGTCATGAACAGGATGTACATGAAGAACGAAACGGCAAGGCCGCCGGCGCCGAGAGCGCCAAGGAAGTGGGTGGGCGACCAGGCGGGCGCAAGCTGGTCGTGACGGGCAGTGTTGGACATGGGGGCAGGCTCCATACGATGAATAAGCGATTTCTTATATAAACGTATGTCGATTTAATTGATCCTGGTCAAGCCGGTTTGGTTTCGTGTGCATTCCGCCCGCTTGTCATGCTAGGCGCGGGCATGATCCACCGGCTTGACGCGACTGACCTTCAGCTTGTTGATGCGCCGCACCCGTTCCTTCTGGAGCGGCAGGGCGCCATTGCCGCTTTCTGGGCGCAAAAGAGCGAGGCCAACCCAAGGCTCTGGAATGGCGCTGCGGTGCTGTTTGCCGATGCCCGGCTCGAAGGCGGCGTGCTTCGCGCCACCGGCTACCGGGCCGATTTTGCCACCTTTCTCTATTGGCGCGACGTCGAGCGCGACGCCTCTGTCGTTCACATCACCGGATCGAGCCTGCCGGTCACTGCCGACGGCGCGTTGATGGCGGTGCGCATGAGCGCGCACACAGCCAATCCCGGCCAGAGCTATTTTCCCGGCGGGTCATTCGACCTTGAGGCCGATTTCATCGACGGCGGCTTCGACGTCACCACCAACATGGCGCGCGAAATGACCGAGGAGACCGGCATTGACCCGCGGCTTCACCGTCTCGATCAGGGGCTGATCGCCGATCATGCCGATGGCGCCTGGCATGTGGCGCACCGCGCCTTCCTGTCGCTCGATGCGGCCGCTTGCGAGACGGCGCTGTCGGCACACCAGCAGGCAACCGGTGATGACGAGGTGGCGGGCGCGGTGATCGTGCGCAGCCTTGACGAGGCCGGACTTCTCAAGCCCTATTCGCGGCGGCTGGCCGAATGGCATTTCCGGGAGAGCGCTGATGGCGCGTGACTATGCGATCTACGACGTTTTCACCGACCGGGCGCTGACCGGAAATCCGCTCGCTGTGGTTTTTGAAGCCGAAGGCCTCGGCGATCAGGCGATGCAGGCGATCGCCGGCGAATTCAACCTGTCGGAAACGGTGTTCGTGCTGGCGCCGG
Organism: Roseitalea sp.; assembly: GCA_041752455.1. Lineage (GTDB taxonomy): Bacteria > Pseudomonadota > Alphaproteobacteria > Rhizobiales > Rhizobiaceae > JBGSWL01. Next base: position 4,861 of record JBGSWL010000163.1, read on the forward strand.
AAAACCCGGTGCACACGGCGGCGCTGCGCATCTTCACGCCGACGCGCGAACTGCCGTTTGCCGGCCATCCGACGGTCGGCGCGGCGATTGCCCTCACCGAGC
>JBGSWL010000164.1:0-5208 GCA_041752455.1 Roseitalea sp.
ACCGCGACCACGGTTTCCGGCTGGGCCCCGGCCAGTGCAGCGGCGGCCAGCGCCAGCACATGACGCGGATCATCGGTGCGAAGGACCGGCAGGTCGGTCTCGATCACCGCATCGGTTCCGGCGAGTATCGCGACCGCGCCCTTGGCCTTGGCGTCCGCCACATAAGCCGCGCCGTCAGCCTTGGTGCCTGTCAGCGCAACGAACACGTCGCCTGGTTTCACCTGGCGCGAATCCGCCGTGATCCCGGAAAAGGCCGCATCCCCGGGGTTTGCCCCGGTCACTCCGGCCAGATTGTAAAGGTCGTTCAGTTTCATGATGGAATCAGCCGTGACGGCCTTTCTGTCTGATCTCAATACGACACAAGCAAGGCATCGCGCGAGGCACCAAAGCGCGGCTGGATACCGAGCAGCGCAATCGACCGCTCGATCACCCGCGCCACTATCGGTGCCGTGTTGATACCGGCGGTCGCGCCCGCGCCTTCCTTTTCCGGCTTTGGCTCGTCGAGCACGACCAGCACCACATAACGCGGATCATCCATCGGAAACGCGGACAGGAAGGCGTTGAAGCGCTTGTCGGAGGAATAGCGGCCGTTGACGACCTTTTCGGCAGTGCCGGTCTTGCCGCCAACGAAGAAGCCCTCGACCTCGGCGCGCTTGCCCGACCCCTGTTCGACATTCAGCCGGAACAGGTAGCGCATCATCGCGCTGGTTTCCGGCTTGATCACCTGGCGGGCAATTTCAGCGGCTTGCTCTTCGGTGCGCGGCAGGAAGGTCGGCGGGATCAGCTTGCCGCCATTGACCAGTGCCGCGGCGGCAACCGCCGTCTGCAGCGGCGTCGTCGAAGCGCCATGGCCGAACGAGATCGTTATCGAGTGCAGCTTCTTCCATTCGGCCGGCTCGGTCGGCCGCGCCACTTCCGGCAGTTCGGTTTGCATCCGGTCGAGCAGGCCGATCCGGTGCAGGAACTCGCGGTGACCCTCGATGCCGACGACATCGGCCATCTTGGCCGTACCGATATTCGACGAGTAGATGAAGATCTCCGGCACCGACAGAACGCGCTTCTTGCCGTGGAAATCGTTGATGGTGAATCGCGCGATCTGGATCGGCCGCGATGCGTCAAACGTGCTCTTCATGTTGACGAGGCCCGAATCGAGCGCCATCGCCGTAGTGAACACCTTGAAGGTCGAGCCCATTTCGAACGTGCCCGCCGACATGCGGTTGAGCCGGTCCTTGTCGAGCGCGTTGAACGGATCGTTCGGATCGTAATCCGGCAGCGAGGCCATGGCGACCACTTCGCCGGTGCGCACGTCGAGCACGACGCCGCCGGCGGCAATCGCCTTGTAGCGGTCCATTGCCTGGGCCAGTTCGTCGCGCAGCACATGCTGCACACCCGCATGCACCGAAAGGCGCACCGGCGGTAGTTCTTCGCGCGTATCGAGCCCGAGTTCCTGCAGCGTCGCGAGCCCCTGGTCGTCGACGAACTTCTCCATGCCCGCGGTGCCGACATTGTCGATGTTGACGAGGCCGACGATATGCGAGGCCGTCGGTCCGCCCGGATAGAACCGCCGCGTTTCGTTGCGGAACCCGATGCCGGGAATGCCGAGCGCCATCACGTCGGCCTGTTGGCGCGGGGTCAGCTCGCGCCGCAGCCAGACAAAGCCTGCACCGGAGGTCAGCTTGCGATGCCACGACGCCTGGTCGACTTCCGGCAGCACGCGGGCCAGCGACTCGACGGCTTCGTCCGCATCGAGAATGCGCCGCGGTTCGCCAAACAGTGAAACAACACGGATGTCGGTCGCCAGAAGATCGCCGTTGCGATCGACAAGATCTGGCCGCGCTGCAAGAATCCGGTCTGCGCCATTGCGCGCCCGGCCATCGCCCATCTCCGTCATGCCGTACTGGATCAGCCGCCCGCCGATCACCGCATAGACCAGCGTGAAGCAGGCCAGCGCGAGGACAATACGGCTGCGTCCGGTGCGCCGGATGCGCTCTTCACGCTGGACCGCCCGTTGCCGCCCGGAAGGCGCAAGGTTGGCGCGCATCAATGCCCCGATGGAAAAAGCCATGTTACTGCGCTCCCCCGGTGCTTTCGACGGGTGCGGTGGACCCGGTGGTCAGAAGATCGTCGATCTCCCCGGCAATGATGTCGGAGACCGCATCGCCGGTCGGCGCTGGCGGCGGTCCGGGCAGGTCGGCAAAGGTGGCGATCTGGTCCGGTCGGGTGACCGCAAGATCGAGGTCTTCCTTGTAGCGCTCGACCAGCGCCTGCAGCCGCTGCGGATCGGAGAGATAGGCCCAGTCGGCGCGCAGGAAATCGATCGACTCGCGCTCGGTTTCGATCCGGTTCTCGAAGTCGCGGATGTCCGCCAGCAGATCCTGCGCCTCATGCTTGATCGAATAGGTCCAGGTGGCGATCGCGATCAGCCCGGCGATCAAGACGATATTGACGATGCGCATCATGATGGCGTTGTCCCTCTGGTCGTTCTGGCAGGTGCTGCTTTCGGAGCGCCCGGCCATGGCAGGTCAGGCAGGCCGAAAATCGACAGGTCGGCGCTCCGCGCCGCTGCCGGCAGTCGCTGTGCGTGGCGAAGCCGCGCCGAGCGCGCGCGCGGATTGGTGTCGGCTTCCTGGTCACTCACGGTGATCGCCGGCTTGCCCTTGACCGCAAACACCAGCGGCACCGCTTGCGCGAGCGGCATGTGACGCGAGGTCGCCGGCTGGCTGGAGCGATCCTGGATGAAGCGCTTGACGATCCGGTCCTCCAGCGAATGGAACGAGACGACAACGAGACGCCCGCCCGGCTTGAGGCAGGTTTCGGCGGCAAACAGCGCCCGCGCCAATTCGTTCAGTTCATCATTGACGAAAATCCGCAGACCCTGAAACGTCCGCGTCGCGGGGTGGATGCGGTCGGTCGGCTTGCGCGGGCAGACATTCTCGATCACTGACACCAGGTGCCGCGTCGTTTCGATCGGCGCCTCCAACCGCGCTTTTTCGATGGCGCGGGCAATGCGCGGCGCATTCTTTTCCTCGCCAAGGATGCCGATGATGCGGATCAGGTCCGGCACGGCAAAGCGGTTGACCACATCGGTTGCCGAAAGCCCCGCCTGCCCCATCCGCATGTCGAGCGGTCCGTTGTGACGGAACGAGAATCCGCGCAGCGCCTGGTCGATCTGCATTGACGACACACCGGCATCGAGCACGACGCCGTCGAGTGACGCCGGCTCGCAATGGTCGGCCAGTGTCGAAAACGCCGCTTCGACCAGCCTCAGCTTGCCGTCCGACCCGGCTTCAAGCGCCCGCCCTGCGGCAATCGCATCCGGATCGCGGTCAAACGCAGTGACCCTTGCACCGGTTGCCAGCATCGCGCCGGTGTAGCCGCCGGCGCCAAACGTCAGGTCTGCGTGGTGTTCGCCGGCTTTGGGCGCAAGCTGCGCCATCGCTTCTGCCAGCATGACCGGGATATGCGGGGTGTCATCCTCGTTCATCGGCTGGCCGCCTCGCGCAGTGCCACCAGCCGTTCGCGGACCTGCAGCCGGTAGGCGGCAAAGCGCGATGGCTCCCACATCTGGAAGAACCGCCCGCGCCCGACAAATTGCACCTCCTCGGTAATCCCCGTGTGCTCGCGGATGAAGTCGGTCACCGTGATCCGGCCCGCCTGATCCGGTTTCAGGAACATCGCTTCGCCGTGAAAATGGATCGACATGTCCGTCGATGAAGTCAGGAACGGGTCGAGTTCGCCCATCCGCGCCTCGAAGGCTTCCAGAAGGTCCATGCCGCCGCAGTCGATAGCCGGCATGTCGAAGCTCTGCAGCGCGTAGAGGTCGATCAGGCCCTTGTCCTGCAACACCGACCTGAAATGCGCCGGAACGGAAACCCGTCCCTTCGCATCGATACGGTTGATCGCATTGGACAGAAACCGTTCCACGCTGCACGTCCGCTGGTTTCGTCCGGTCGGCCCGTCCCCACGACATCGCCAAAACCGTCCTGTTCAAAGTTCCGGCGGCATCGCTGCCGCACCGTCCGCCTCGGCGGCGCAATCGGCCACCACAAACCGGAAAAGCGTTGCCACTCCGGCTCTTCGCACCTTGCGAAAAACCGGTCGTCACACCCGCACAGCCCTGTCGATGGAAGCAATACACGCCGTCTTCTTTTGGGGTATCATGGGATATCATGGGCGTCAACGGGATCAATCCACCACCGGAAGGGCAGAACAGGGTTGAAACGCCTGGCGGCGCACATCCCGATCTTTATCGGCTGTTAACCTTAACGATCGGTTTCCAAGCCCTCCGCCTGGCACGACGCGAAATTTGTGATTTCACATTGCCGGGATGATTGTTCACATTTCCTCGAGCCAAGGAGAGGAAGCTGGAATGCAAGGCATGATCAGAACAATCAGGTGGGTTCGAACGGTTGCGACGGGTCTGGCGGTGGCAGGCCTTGCACTTGCCGGCACCAGCGCTGCGGCCAATGCGGCGTCGCTGCGGTTTGGTGGCGCGAGCAGCCAGCCGGCCGGTCACCATGCCTATTGCCGGTCCGGCGGCCACCATTGCGGCAGCCAGAAGGACGCCGGACCAGTCGCCATGACAGATGCGCGCTGGGCAGCGGTCCGTTCGGTCAACGCTGCGGTGAACCGGTCGATCCGCCCGGTCAGTGACAAGGTCGCGACCGGCCAGTCAGACCACTGGAAGGTCGGCGGCAAGGTCGGTGACTGCGAGGACTATGCACTGGCCAAGCGTTCCAAGCTGATGGCAGCAGGCTTCAAGCCGTCGCAATTGTCGCTGGCCAAGGCCAAGCTTTCCAGCGGCGAGGCGCACATCGTCCTCGTTCTGCGCACCACGAAGGGCGATTATGCTCTCGACAACCTGCGCAACGAGGTCCGCCTGTGGAACCGCACCGGCTACCGGTTTCAAAAGGCCACCTCGCCCTCCAATGCGAGTGTCTGGCTGAGCGTCGGCGGCTGACGCCTCCTGGCCCGCAAACGAAAAACCGGACCGGCTTTCGCCAGTCCGGTTGGTCGGTCATCGGGTCATGCTGCAGGGTCTTGCCGCATGATCGTCAGATGCGAGGCGATCAGTTGTCGCTGGAGGTGAAGGTCTTCGAGATGAGGGTCTTTTCGCCGTTCTCGATCGAGTAGACCACGTTGGCTTCGCGGCCATCGATGACTTCGTTGCTGCGCATGATATACGAGCCGGTGACGGCGCCGATCGAT
>JBGSWL010000165.1:0-5243 GCA_041752455.1 Roseitalea sp.
CACGCGGCGCGCTTTGCTGGACGCTACGGGCTGGAGCCGAGGCCCTTTGTGCCTGCGGCCCGCGCAACTGGAGCACCCACGGTCCTGAAAGGTCCGGCGACAGCACCACGGGCGGGCGCGTCACATAGCGGTCCTGGGCGCCCGCAGGGCCGGAGAGAACCGAAGCCGCCAAGGCGGCAAGAACAAGCAGATGGGTATGTTTCATGGGGCGTACTCCCGCACATGTCGCCAAACAATGCTGACAGCCCCTGTCAACAGGGGCGTAGGGGAGAGGATGACAGGGCGCTGCCGACAAAATATGAATCAAATCAGCGCCGCGGCACGAACCTTTCGGCAAGGTTAATCGCCGGTTGGCAAGGATGGTTAACCGGGTGGGGCACCGTGATGACTGAAGGTTTGATTTCGGGTGCTGACGGACAGACCCGGTGCTGGTGGCCCGGCGACCTGCCCGACTATCTGGCCTATCATGACCATGAATGGGGCATGCCTGTCACCGACGACACGCGCCTGTTCGAAAAGCTGTGCCTTGAAGGTTTCCAGTCCGGGCTGTCCTGGCTGACGATCCTGCGAAAACGCGAGAATTTCCGCGCCGCCTTTGCGGGCTTTGATATCGAAAGCGTGGCCCGCTTCACCGATGCCGATGTCGAGCGGCTGATGGGCGATCCGGGAATTGTCCGCCACCGCGGGAAGATTGTCAGCACGATCAACAATGCCGGCCGGGCCAAGGAACTGCGCGCGGAATTCGGCTCGCTTGCCCGTTACTTTTGGTCCCGCGAACCCGGACCCGAGGAGCGCCCCACGGACGTCATCAAAAGCGCCATTCCCGGCTCGACACCAACGTCGCTGGCAATCTCCAAGGATCTGAAAAAGCGTGGCTGGAGCTTTGTCGGCCCGACGACGGTCTACGCGTTTTGCCAGGCCATGGGTCTCGTCAACGACCATCTGGACGGCTGCCACTGCCGGCCGAAAGTCGAGGCCGCGCGCGCCGCGCTTGACCGGACGTCGATTTGATCCGTGCCGTGTATTTTTACGGCCACATTTCGCCCGTATGATCGAGCGTACGGAAGGGACGCCGATCACCAACCCCTCTGGAGGTTTCGATGTCTATCAGGAAACTCGTTACAGCTGCGTCAATCGCGATTGCGGCTCTTCTCGTCACGCTGCCGACAGCCTCGGCGCAATCGACGAACACAGGCACCGGCGCGGACCAGGCCGGACCGCGCAATTCCGAATATCAGCGCAATGGCAACTGGAACGGCCGCATCATCATTCGCGGTGGATACCCGTCGTGGAATGGCTATCGCGGCTGGAATGAACGTCGTGCCGGCCACCGCTTCTATCGCGGTTACTGGTTCCCCACCGCTGCTTTTGCGATCACGATCGCACCGCGTCCGATCTATCGCACCGGACCGCGCTACACGATCGCGCTTCCGGCCCGTCACGTTGCCTGGTGCGAAAACCGCTACCGGACCTATCGCATCTCGGACAACAGCTACGCTTACAAGGTCGGCCAGCGCACGTCGTGCAAGTCGCCTTACTGGCGGTAGCGCCTCTACCCTCCCCTCAAGGGGGAGGGTCGGATGGCGAGCTCGTCGAGCCGTCCGGGGTGGGGGTATTGCCTTACCCATTCACCCCCACCCCCTCGCTCCGCTCGGACCCTCCCCTCAAGGGGGAGGGTAACCGGCGCCCTTACTGACCCTGCTTGGCCAGCCAAGCTTTCATCTGGGCAATCTCCGGCCCTTGCGCCGCAATGATCGCCTCGGCCAGTGCGCGCATTTCCGGATCATCACCATATTCAAGCTGGATCTCGGCCATCGCCACGGCGCCCTCGTGGTGGGCGATCATGCCTTTGGCAAAGTCCACATCCGAATCCCCGGTGAACTCGATGTCCATGCCCGCATGCATTTCGGCATTGGCCTTGGCGTAAGCCTGGCTTGACGGGCCCTGGTCGCCCTTCGGCGTACCCATGGTCGACATGTCATGGCCCATTGCAGAATGGTCCATCGGCTGGTTGGCGGTCTGCGACAGGGCGGCGCCGACAAGTCCGGCGGTCACAACTGCGGCTGCGAGAACGGCGTGAAACGTGCGCATGGGCAAAATCCTTCTGGTTGAACGGAAGATGGCATCTAGGGCCGTGCGCAATCGATGACAAATGACAGTGGCGTCATCGTGGCGGCCAGCGGTGACGCAGGGCCAGCTGTCCTATTTCCGGTAACGCCCCTCGACATGCGAACCCGGTATTTCCCAGACAAGGACATTGCCTTCTTTCCGCAGGAGAATGCCGGTAAAGCCGCGCGTGTCCGGTGTATGGTCAGGCGCGATGGTTCGCTTGCCTGAAGGGATCAGGGCAATGTTGTTGCCATGCTGTGTCCAGCAGCCTTTGCCGTATTGGTCATTGGCCCCATAGGCCAGATAGAACTCGAACGAGCCGTCCTTGCGCATCAACAGTTGCGAGCCCGTCTCCGGCACGCCGTCCAGCACGTACCGGCCAGGCACCGAGGCATCGCCCTTGCCGCAGGCCGGTCCCAGCTTTGCACCGCCGCCGTCGCTCGCGCCGCTCGTGCAGGCCGCAAGTGTCGCCACGCAAACAACAAGAAGTCCCATTCGCATGCGCATGTTTGTCCTTCCCCCGAATGCAGCCCCGCCCAAATTCTGCTCCAGTTTTTGAAGCCGCGCCAGCCCCGCCTTGCTTGCACAAGGTGGAGCCGGTAGGAGACGCGGGACCCAGTTCCCAAGCCCCCAAGGCCCCAATTCCATGTCCGACAAGAAGCAGAAGCAGCAGAAACTGAAGGCCCGTCAGCCACGCGGCTTTGTCGATCGCTCCGCCGCCGACATCCGCGCGACCGAGGAGATGATGGCCAAGATCAAGGCCGTCTACGAGCGCTACGGTTTCGACCCGGTCGAGACGCCGATGTTCGAATACACCGACTGCCTCGGCAAGTTCCTGCCCGATACCGACCGGCCGAACGAGGGCGTGTTTTCGGTGCAGGACGATGACGAACAGTGGATGAGCCTGCGCTACGACCTGACCGCGCCGCTCGCCCGCCATGTGGCCGAAAACATCAACGAGATCGCGCTGCCCTACCGCACCTACCGGGCGGGCTGGGTATTCCGCAACGAAAAGCCCGGCCCCGGTCGATTCCGCCAGTTCATGCAGTTCGATGCCGATACCGTCGGCGCACCCGGCGTCCAGGCGGATGCCGAAATGTGCATGATGATGGCCGATGTGATGGAAGCGCTGGGGATCAAGCGCGGGGATTACGTGATCCGGGTGAACAACCGGAAAGTGCTGGACGGCGTGATGGAGGCGATCGGCCTTGGCGGCGACGAGAACGTCGAACGGCGCCTCACCGTCCTGCGCGCCATCGACAAGCTGGACCGCCTCGGCATCGACGGCGTGCGCCAGTTGCTGGGCGAGGGCCGCAAGGACGAAAGTGGGGATTTCACGAAGGGCGCGGGGTTGGATGAAGGCAACGCTGACAAAGTCCTTCAGTTCCTTGATATTCTGCGCGTCAATGATCGCGGCTACGCAAAAATCGAGCCTGCGCATGAACTCAGGGATTTCCAAGGCTACATCAATTGGCTTTTGAATTATTCTGAAGTTGGGCCGACTGGGCGACTAGGTGGCGAAGAATTAAAATCGATCGGTGAAATCGTTCGCGCCTGCGGCTACGGCCCCGACCGCATCCGGATCGACCCCTCCGTCGTCCGTGGCCTCGAATACTACACCGGCCCGGTCTACGAGGCCGAACTCCTGTTCGATATCACCAATGAAAAGGGCGAGAAGGTCCAGTTCGGCTCGGTCGGCGGCGGTGGTCGCTATGACGGTCTGGTGAAACGCTTCACCGGGCAGGACGTGCCCGCGACCGGCTTTTCCATCGGCGTCTCGCGCCTGATGACGGCGCTGAAGAACCTCGGCAAGCTGGGGCAGGATGACGTTATCGCGCCGGTGCTCGTCACCGTCATGGATGGCGACACCGACGCGCTCGGCCGCTACCAGAAAATGGTGCAGGATCTCCGCAATGCCGGCATCCGCGCCGAAATGTACCAGGGCAACTGGAAGAAGTTTCCCAACCAGTTGCGCTATGCGGACCGGCGCGATTGCCCGGTTGTCATCATCCAGGGCACGGACGAGCGGGCGCAGGGCAAGCTCCAGATCAAGGATATGATCGAAGGCAAGCGCCAGGCCGCCGCCATTGAATCTAACGCCGAATACCGCGCCGCCCGCCCCGGCCAGTTCGAGATCGACGAGGCTGATCTGGTGGCCGAAGTGGCGAAACTGCTGGATGCGCAGAAAGCGGGGTAGGGGACGACCCCCACCCTCTATCCCTCCCCCGCCTGCGGGGGAGGGGGACACCGGCATCGCGTGGCCTACTTTTCCCTTTGCGCCAAGCGCCTGGTATGGAATGTCGGGCGCAATGCTGGCGTCCCCCTCCCACTCTTCAGAGGGGGAGGGATAGAGGGTGGGGGTGCATCCGCAGACATGCCGAACCGGAACCCATTGCACGTCGATCGCGCGCGAAAACTCCGCCGTGCCATGACGGAAGGCGAAAAACGGCTGTGGTCGGAACTGCGCCAGTTTCGGACCAACTACGGGATCCATGTTCGAAGGCAGGTTCCGATTGGTCCCTACGTGGTGGACTTTGCTGTCCTGCGATCAAACCTGATTATCGAAGTCGATGGTGAGACACATGTCACTTCGGCAGGGTTCGAAAAGGATGCCCATAGGGATGCATATCTCTCGAAGTTGGGCTATCGGGTGCATCGTATCAGCACGGGCGAACTGGCGGACAATCTTGACGGCTGCATCGAGACACTTCTGCGGGAACTTGGCGTAGCATGACCGCCCATCGCTCCTTTGCCGCGCGCGCCGATATCGAGACGATCCTCGCCGATCTGGGCGCGGCACGCATGGATGTGGCCGTGCTGCAGCCGGCCGACCCGTTTCTCGATACCGCGGGCGAAGAACTGCGCCGCCGCATCTTCCTGACGACAAGCGAGACCGGCGAAACCCTGTGCCTGCGGCCGGAGTTCACTATTCCGGTTTGTCTGGCGCACTTGGCGAAAGCGACGCCTAGCCCGGCGCGCCACGGCTATGTCGGCACGGTTTTCCGCCAGCGCCGCGCCGGCGGGAGCGAGTTCCTGCAGGCCGGCATCGAGGATTTCGGCGATACCGACATGCTGGCCGCCGATGCGCGGGCCATGGCCGATGCGTCGCAGATGCTGGGCCGCCTTGGCGTCCA
>JBGSWL010000166.1:0-2615 GCA_041752455.1 Roseitalea sp.
CGCCACCGGCGGTTGTCGCAGGCGAGGCTTCCGATGCCGGCACCGGCACCGGCATTGGCGCAGACACTTCGGCAAGGCGCCGTGCCGCGGCAGCGGCGGCTTCGACGATCGGCCGGTACCCGGTGCAACGGCAGAGATTGCCGGCGAGCGCGTCGTGAATATCGGCATCCGCCGGGGCGGGATTGACGGACAGCAGGCCGGTCAGCGCCATGACGATCCCCGGCGTGCAAAAGCCGCACTGCGACGAGCCGTTTTTCGCCATCTCTTCCTGAAGCACGGAAAGCGCATGCGCGCGGCCCACGCCTTCGACGGTCGCCATTTCGCCGCCATCGACCTGCGCCAGCGTCATGATGCAGCTATTGGCCGCGCGAAGCGGACCATGCCGCCCGGCAGGCCGGAAAAGCACGGTGCAGGCGCCGCAGTCACCCTCGGCGCAACCCTCTTTCGTGCCGGTCATGCGATGATGGGTGCGCAGGAAATCCAGAACGGTGGTGTCAGGCCGGAGGTCTGTCGCAACCGGTTGGCCGTTCAGGGTAAAGCGTGTCTCGGACGCCATGGTTTCTCCGCCTTTGAGCGGGCCGTTGGCCGCGCTCGCGATGTGCACTGCAGCAGATTGTAGGGTCAGCAACCGGCAGCGCAAGCGGTATCCGCATCGCAGCCAGGCGCCACAGAGCGGCGCCCGGCTTGTCAGCGTCGTCGATCAGCGGCGGGCAAAAATGCCGTGCAGCGCCGGAACAAGCGATGCGGCGAGGGCAACCTTCGCCAGTTCACCCAGAATGAACGGCTGGACGCCGAACATCCAGGCCTTCTCGGCGCCGATCAGGCCGGACAGCCACGTCCAGCCCATGGCCATGAGAACGGTTGCGCCAATCAGCGTTGCGGCAAACAGCACGAGCGGCTTGCGGTCGTTGGTGCGGTCAGCCGTCCAGCCGATGATGGCTGCAGCGGCAAGAAAGCCGGCGAGGAAACCGCCGGTCGGTCCGGCAAGGTAAGCAAGACCCGCGCCGCCGGTAAAGACCGGCATGCCGGCTGCACCTTCGACGAGGTAGAGAGCAACGGTCGCAACACCGAGGCGCAGGCCGAACGTTGCGGCAATGACGAAAACCGCCAGCGTCTGCAGAGTTGCCGGAACCGGGTAGAACGGCACCTTGATCTGGCCTGCAACGGCGATCAGCAGCGAGCCCGCGATTGCCAGAAGGATGAAGGCCGCAATCCGCATGGTGCCATCGGCGGGAATGGCGCGGTAGACGAGGGGCTGGGCTGCTTGCGTTGACATGGCCATGGGGTTTCCTTCGCGATCTGTGACGTGGATGGTCCAACGAACGGGCGCCAAGGTTTTGCCTCAGGCCGGTCTTCAGCGTATATCGGCGCCCGGACGAGGCGGCAAGAGCCGCAAGCCCTTGATGCGGGAAAGGCCCCAGACCATGAGTGAGGCAACGCGCCTGCCGTTCGAGCCACGCCATGGCGAAGCGGTGCCGGTCGGACCCGATGTCGTCCGCGTCACGGCGGGCAATGCTTCGGCCTTCACCTTCCGGGGCACCAACAGCTACATTGTCGGGCGGGATCGCCTCGCCGTTATCGATCCGGGCCCGGAGGGCGACGATGAACATATGGCAGCGCTGCTCGATGCCATCGATGGCCGGCCGGTCAGCCACATCCTCGTCACCCACACCCATGCCGACCATTCGCCGTTGGCGCGGCCTCTGGCTGCAAAGACCGGCGCGTTGATTGCCGGCTGCGGCCCGCATGTCGCGGCGCGCCTGCTTCACGCCGGAGAAATCAACCCGCTCGATGCCGCTGCCGACCGCGACCACCGGCCGGACCTCATCATGGCGGACGGCGATGTCCTGACGGGTGACGGATGGAGCTTTGCGGCGATTTCAACGCCCGGCCACACGGCCAATCACTTGTGTTTTGCGCTTGCCGGAACCGACATCCTCTTTTCCGGCGATCATGTCATGGCCTGGTCGACATCCATCATCGCGCCACCTGACGGGTCGATGGCCGACTACATGGCGTCGCTCGAGCGGCTGATGGCCCGGCCGGAACGCACCTATCTGCCGGGTCACGGCGGACCGGTCAGCGATGCGCCCAACGTGGTTCGCGCCCACCGCACGCACCGGCGCATGCGCGAGCGGGCCATCATCGAGCGGCTCGCCTCCGGTGATCGCTTCATCGCCGACATGGTGCGTGAGATTTACCGCGAGACCGATCCGCGGCTGCATGGCGCCGCGGCGCTATCGGTTCTCGCGCATCTGGAAGACATGGTAGAGCGCGGACTTGCCATCTGCGAAGCGGCCCCGTCGCTTGACCGGGCATTCGGCCCTGCCCTTTCCGACTGAGCTCAGCGCGCAGCGATTCCGATCATCGCATAGTCCAGATCGGCAATGAACCGACGCGCCAGAGCCGCACCAAAACCCAGATCATGGGACAGGTCGGGCATGCGCACCCGAAGGTCGACAAAACTGGTGTCGCCCTCGTCGGTGATGCGCAGCACGATGTCTGCTGCGATAGCGATCACCGGGGCACGGGTTGCAAACTCGACGAAAATGTCCGGCGTTGCGCCGATGCGTCCGCGCCGCCGCTCGGTCCGCCAGCCGCGTTCGCCGGCCAGC
>JBGSWL010000167.1:0-4774 GCA_041752455.1 Roseitalea sp.
GCGGCGGTCGAGGCCGCTGTCTTGGCCGTCGCCTTGGCGGCGTTGGCTGCTGCCGTCGCACCGGATGCGGCCCCGGCGGTCACCGCGATCAGCACCGTATTGCCCGCCACCATCAGCGGCGAGCTGATCTGGTCAGACAGCATCATCGCGCATTCGTTGTTGTCGCGCGCACATCCTGCGCCGCAATTGACCCAGCCGCGCGGGCACTGGCCCCAGCAGACCGGCCCGACGCCGGTAAAGTCGGCATTGCAGCTGTTGTAGCAAAGGCCGGCATCATTCTCCTTGCCCGAACCGCAGATCGGGAACGTGCCGACGCCGCGGCTGTAGGTGTCAACGATACATGAAACCCCAAAATCGACCATGCCGGCCGGGCATATTGGCGAACACAGGTTGTCGATGACCGGTGCCGGCTTGTAGTTGGCCGGGCATTTTTCATAGATGCCGACGCCGAAAGCACCGCCCTTCAGATCACAGCGGTCCCGGCCCAGCGCCTTGATGCAGCGGTCGCGCGCGCCATCCAGACCGATCTCGCCGAACTGCCAGTGAAATGCCTGCATGGTTTTCGGCGCAGGCTTGATGCAGGTCAGCAGCTTGTCGCTGACAAAGCCTGCCGGGCATTCCTGCGAGCAGGTTGCCGCAAAGCCGACATAGCCCGCCTTGCAGGAATTGTAGCAAAGGCCGTCCTCGTTGCGCATGCCCGCCGGGCAGGCGTTCGGGATCGTGCCGACACCGCGTCCGTAGCTGTCGCGCCAGCAGCGGTTTGGCTGTTTCATCAGCTCCACCTGCTGGGCGGCAATACTCTTGGCAATCGTCGAGGCAATCGCCTTGATCTCTGCGTCGGTGACCACGCCGTCGCCATCCGCATCACCGCCCTTCAGCGGGATCGAAACGGCGGTCCTGCCCGCCTGAACCGTCAGGGAGCTTCCGGCCCATTCATTCTTCGCCGCATCGAAAAACCCGATGCGCTCGCCCGGCCTCTGGAACAGGGCAACAGTCTTGCCGGCACCGATCGACTGCAGAAGATCGGGCTCGGCGGCAGGGTCATCCTTGGTGAGGTAGGCGATCAGGTCGCCGGCGGCCGTGTTGGTGATGTCGATCCGCATGGCTCCGGATGAAACGACCGGCACCGACATCGACTGGCTCGCACTGCCCGTCGTCACATAGGAGCCGCCGACATAGGCCTCCGCGTCGAAATCATAAAACTGCAGCGTCTGGTTGGCGCCAACCCGCAAGATCGCCTGCGTCCCCGGCGCAACGCTGCCTGTCATCACCGGTTCGGCAGTCGGATCGGCGGAAACGACCAGCGCCGCCAGTTCCTTTTCAAAGCTGTTGAACACCGCAAGATCGATGAGCGACGGATCGCGGTAGGGTGCGCCGACCGGCTGGTTCGCCTGATCCGTCACCACATAGGTGTCGCCGGCATAGGCGCCGGCAGTTTCGTCATAAAAGCCGATGCTGCGCCCGACCGCCGCGACAACCGCCGCGCTCTGCCCGCTCGCAATCACGGCCAGCCCCTCCGGCTCGCCATCCGCCGTCTCCGCCAGCAACGTCACGAGCAGGTCGCCGGAATGCGCGCTGGTCACCTCGAGAAGCACCTCGCCCGGTCCCGGTTGCGGCACTGCTGCCGCCTGCATCTCGGCAAGCACGGTTGCAAACAGCGTGCCGTCGTCAAGCGCCGCGACCACGCCGTCGGCGGTCAGCGTTGCGGTCTGCCCCGGCTCCTGCGTCACCTGATAACTTGCCGGGAGCCAATCCTCGTTGACGACAAAGCCGATCACATTGCCGGAATAAAGCGTCTGGATGTAGCGCTGCCCCCGCGCCAGTTCGACCAAGCCAAACGGCTCGTCCGGATTGTCGATCAGATAGAGCGAGACGACGTCATGGCCGTCATTGGCAATCAGGACATCGACCTCGATCGGCTCTGCCGCTGCCAACTCCGTTTCAGCCGGCGCAGCGCCGTCCAGTTGTGCAAGATCGCCGGTTTCGGTGATCGTCACCGTCTGTGCGGCGTCCGCCGTCACTTCATAGGCGCTTGGCAACCATTCTCCCGCAGCGGAAAATCCGAGCACGTTTCCGGGATAGGCCTGCTGCACATAGCTTTCGCCCTGGGCCAGGTCAGCCAGCGCCAACGGGTTCTCGGGATCATCGATCGAGGCGACCGTGACCGTTTCCGCCCCCTTGTTGGTGATCGTCACATCGACCAGCGCCGGTTCGGTTGCAGTCCCCTCGGCGACGGCAGGGGCCTCAGCTGCCACGTCCGGCGTTGCCGCTGCACCGGCGTTCGCGGCAGGGCCGGCTTCGGCGGCAAGTTCGATCGACTGTCCGGCCGCGTCCGTTACCACATACGGATTGCCGACCCATTGTCCTTGCGCGGAAAAACCCAGCACATTTCCGGAATAGGCCTGCTGCACATAGCTGTCCCCCTGCACCAGTTCGGCCAGCGCCACCGGGTTCTCCGGATCATCGATCGCGGCAATGGTGACGCTGGCATAGCCCCGATTGCTGATCAGCACCTCGACCAGCGCAGGCTCTGCACTCAGCCCGTCACTTGTCCCGTTACTTGGCTCGTCACTTGGCGCTTGAGCGGCTTGCTGCGCGTCCGTGCCTGTGGCGGCAACCATGGCGCCAGCCGCATCGAACCCGACGATCTGTTCGGCATCCGCCGTCACCTCATAGGCCTCGCCGACCCAGGCGCCATTGGCGGCAAAGCCGAGCACATTGCCCGGATAGGCCTGCTGCACGTAGCTTTCATCCTTGCCAAGTTCACCAAGCGCCACCGGATTTGCCGGATCGTCGATCGAAACAACGGTGAGCGCCGCGTGGAAACGGTTCTCGATGGTCACATTCACCAGCGCCGGTTCCGTGACTGCGTCTTGCGCCTGCACCGCTGTCAGAAACGCCGACAGGAAAAGCACCAAACCTGCGGCAACAATCTGGAGACATCTGGTGTGTAGGCGGACCGTCATTTGCGCGCTCCCGACGCTCGACAACAATGTGCGGACCGGCAACCCGTGCCGCACCCGCGGCTCTTCACTGGATCCAGACGCCGGCGACCCCGACCTGCGGTTCATAGATTCGCAGGCAGTTGCCGCCCTCGTCGGTGAACATCCACGGATGGGTCAGGAACGTCACCTGTTCATAGCTTTGCCCCGGATCGAGCCGGGCATAGTCGACCAGCACGCCTTCGTAGTCGATCCACTTGATCAGCCGGACAGCATTGCTCTTGTTCTCGAAAATGACGGAAACCGTCGTGTCGGAGTTCAGCGGCCGCTTGGTGGCCAACTGGCCGCAGGAGACCGCAGCGGTGCTCCCCGCTTGCGGTTGGATCGGTGCACCGGCCGGAATGGCGACCGGAGGCTGTCCGCTGCTGCCATAGGCGATCTGGCAGACCGACATCTGACCGGGAACAGTCGTCCACCATTAGCCGGTCCATTGACCGCCATTTTGCGCCGCGAGCGCCGGGCATTTGCCGTTGGCGTCATTCTGGTCCCAGATCGGACCGGCCTCCACCGCGACGACGACGGGTGTTGTCTCGACCTGGCAGACCGACATCTGACCGGGAATGGTCGTCCACCATTGGCCGGTCCATTGACCGCCATTTTGGACGGCGATCTGCGGGCACTTCGCATCCGCATCCTGCTGGCTGAACAGCGGTCCTGCATCGACCGCGAGTGTGTCCGCGCGCGCCGAACCTGTCTCGAAAGACAAAATCGCTACAATGGTGAAAACAGCAGTTCCATGGCATGCAGTTTTGCGCACGACATCACCATCTTGCCCACGCAGTACATGGACAAGTCCCAGCCCTGAATTGTCATCGAACCAAACCGGAAAGTTTCCGGTTGGCCTGCCCCAACGTTAGCGTAAGCGAGATACTTGCCGAAATCTAGCGCTTAACGTGTGACAGGACCACGACAGCCGCAGAAGTACGGCTGGCCGTCCTTTCGGCTCACTGCGGAACGAACATTGCGACCTTGTCGCCAAAGCCGCGCAGCTCGACTTCGGCGATCTTCGTCATCGGTCTCAGCGTCATCGCGGCCGTGCCTGGCCCGGTGACAAGCGCCTGTCCGAGGGCTTTGGCTTCCTTTTCCAGCCGCGCCACCATGTTGATCGCCGGACCGATCGCCGTGTAATCGATCCGCTCGCGCGTTCCCATGTTGCCGACCGAGCATGCGCCGGTCTCGATGATCGCCACCGCCTCGATGGCCGGCAGGCCCTTGGCCGTCAGCAAATGATTGTCGCGCCGCACCCGCTCGATGATCGCCTGCCCCGCCGCAATCGCCGTATCGGCATGGCCGGGATGGTCGAGCGGCGCATTCCAGAAGGCGAGCACGCTGTCGCCCATGTATTTGTCGATGGTGCCGCCGCGCGCGAATATTTCCTCGCTGGCGATGGCAAAGAAGTGGTTCACCAGATCGACGATCCGCGTCCCCGCAAGCTCTTCCGACATCGCCGTGAACGAACGGATGTCGACGAGGATGGCAGAGATGACCCGGTTTTCCACCGCCAGCGCCGCCTCGGTGTCGGTCGCCGCCAGCTTGCGCACGATTTCCGGCGAGAGGAACTGCGCGAACTGCCTTTGCAGCGTCTTGCGGCGCCCTTCGGCATCCCGGTAGAGGCCATAGCCACCGCCGAGCGCCGTGAGAAACAGCCCGGCGGACGGCTGCAACCCGTCGATCAGCAGCGACCGGCTTTCGAACAGGAAGAAACCGAGGCCGGCCGGCATCGCGACCAGCCCCAGCGCCGCAAGCCCGGCCAGAAGCGGCCGCCGCGACAG
>JBGSWL010000168.1:0-7830 GCA_041752455.1 Roseitalea sp.
GCTTTTGCCGCCGCCGGCACGTTCATTTCCGCACGCACCGAGCGGATGCCGGTGACGAGTTCGAGCAGCCAGTTGATCTCGGCGGCGGCTCCTGCATCCTCGAAGGCCGGCGTCGGCCAGGCCGCATGGCAGCACAAAGTCGCGCGATCGCCGGTCAGGCCCCAGAGTTCTTCGGTCATGAACGGCATGAACGGGTGCAGCAGCTTGTAGGTCTCATCCAGAACGTAAGCCGCACAGGCCTGCGCCTCGGCTTTCGCCGCTTCGTCCTCACCGGCAAACACCGGCTTCAACAGTTCCAGATACCAGTCACAGAACGTGTTCCAGACAAACTTGTAGGCAGCGCTTGCCGCATCGTTGAACCGGTAGGTTTCGATGCCATGGCTGACATCGCGTACCGCTTGCGCCAGTTCGGTCAGGATCCAGCGGTTGAGCGTCAGCTTGGCGCTTTCCGGCGCAAAATCAGGACGATGCGCAACGCCGTTCATCTGCGCAAAGCGCGTCGCGTTCCACAGTTTCGTGCCGAAATTGCGGTAGCCGGCAATGCGCGCCGGATCGAGCTTCACGTCGCGCCCCTGCGCCGCCATGATCGCAAGCGTGAAGCGCAGCGCGTCGGCGCCGTATTCCTCGATCAGTTCGAGCGGGTCGATCACATTGCCCTTGGACTTCGACATCTTGGCGCCGTGCTTGTCGCGCACCAGCGCGTGCACATAGACGGTGTGGAACGGCTCGACGATGGTGCCGTCGGCGTCCTTCATGAAATGGTTGCCCATCATCATCATCCGGGCGACCCAGAAGAAGATGATGTCGAAGCCCGTCACCAGCACATTGGTCGGGTACCAGGTCTTCAGCGCCTCGGTCTCGTCCGGCCAGCCGAGCGTCGAGAACGGCCAGAGCGCAGACGAGAACCAGGTGTCGAGAACGTCAGGATCGCGGACAAGAGTCACGCTTTCGAGTCCGTTTGCGCCAAAACCATGTTGGAAGTTATCGCCGAAATCGATGCGCACGCTTTGGCCATACTCCGCTAGAGCAGCCTCACGGACTTCATCCTCATTTCGACCAACAAAGCACTTTTTATTTAAGTGCACACGACCTAGAACAACTTCGAAATCGTTGTTGTTGTAGCTATCAAGTGCTTCTCTTGTGTCTCCATACCACGCCGGAATCCGGTGCCCCCACCAGAGCTGGCGCGAGATGCACCAGGGCTCGATGTTCTCCATCCACTGGAAATAGGTCTTGTCCCAGGCTTCCGGCACGAATTTCGTGCGCCCTTCGCGCACCGAGGCAATCGCCGGTTCGGCCAGCGTCTTGGCATCGGCAAACCACTGGTCGGTCAGCATCGGCTCGATGACGACGCCGGAACGGTCGCCGAACGGCTGCATGATCTTTTTGGCTTCCACGAAGGCAATGCGGCGAGGCACGCTGGTCTGGTCACCCTCCGCCTGCAGCGCCTCGTCATAGGCGGGGTTTTCCACCATCACCGCCAGCCCTTCGGCGTTGATCTCCGCAATCACCCGTTCCCGCGCCTCGAACCGGTCAAGCCCGCGCAGATGGTCCGGGACCAGGTTGATCGCGTCGGCCTCGGCCTCCGAGAGCGTCCGCTCGCCGCGCGCCACCGCATCGGCAATCGCGGCTGCCTCTTCATACGCGACGCCATCGGCGCGCATCGCCGCCTTGCCGTCCATCAACCGGTACATCGGAATGCCGTTGCGCTTGGCGACGCCATAGTCGTTGAAGTCATGCGCACCAGTGATCTTCACCGCGCCGGAACCGAATGCCGGGTCCGGATATTCGTCCGTGATGATCGGGATCAGGCGACGATGCTCCTTCGGCCCGACCGGGATCTCGCACAACATGCCGACGATCGGCGCATAGCGCTCGTCGGACGGATGCACCGCCACCGCGCCATCGCCGAGCATGGTTTCCGGCCGCGTCGTCGCGATGGCAATGTAGTTGCGCGTCTCGCGCAGCGTCACATTCCCGTCGGCGTCCTTTTCCACGTATTCATAGGTCGCGCCGCCCGCCAGCGGGTACTTGAAGTGCCACATGTGGCCGTCGACCTCGATGTTTTCGACTTCGAGGTCGGAGATCGCGGTCTCGAATTTCGGATCCCAGTTGACCAGCCGCTTGCCGCGATAGATCAGCCCCTCCCGGTACAGCCGCACGAACACCTCGAGCACCGCCTCGGACAGACCCTCGTCCATCGTGAAGCGCTCGCGCGACCAGTCACACGATGCGCCAAGCCGCTTCAACTGGTTGAAGATCATGCCGCCCGATTCAGCCTTCCACTGCCACACGCGCTCGATGAACGCCTCGCGGCCCATCTGACGGCGCGAGGGCTCCTGCCGCTCGGCAAGTTGGCGTTCCACCACCATCTGCGTGGCAATGCCCGCATGGTCCATGCCCGGTTGCCACAGCACATTGTTGCCGAGCATGCGCTGGTGGCGGATCAATATGTCCTGCAGCGTGTTGTTGAGCGCATGGCCCATGTGCAGCGAGCCGGTGACATTCGGCGGCGGGATGACGATGCAATACGGCTCTGCACCCTCGCGCGCACCGGCGCCCGCCGCAAAGGCGTTGGCATCGTCCCAAAGGCTGGCAATACGCGGTTCGACGCTGGCAGCGTCAAAAGTCTTTTCGAGCATGGAAATCGTCACTTGTCCGGAAGGTCACGGGAACCCGTTGTCTAAACCGGAAGGCGCCGAGCCTGTCAACAAAAGCGGCAGGTTTCAGCCGACACGGCCTTCGCCGCGGGCGATCCGCTCGATTTCCTGGCGCACCAGCCGCTCGACGATTGTCGGCAGGTTGTTGTCGAGCCATTCCGAAAGCATCGGCTTCAGAAGGTCTTCCGCAAGCGTCTCGAGGCCACGCCCGGCATGCTCGTCGAGCGCGCGCGACAGCGCATCGAACGACAGGCCGACCGACTGGCGGGCATTTTGCGAAACCAGCGGCGCGGCAGGCGCTGCCCCCTGTTGGCGCTGTTGCGGGTCACGATGCATGGTAGCCCTCGGGTTCAGGTCAGTCGGCTTGAAGTCGTGCTGCGGCAGGGGCGCCGGTCTCGGATCATCGTTGACAGCGCGCAGCGGCGTCATGGTCACGCTCGCCGGAGCGACGGTTGCGGCAGCGGCCGGCGCAGCCTGTGCTCGAACGGTTGCCTGCGACACATCGCCGTTCTGGGCGAGAGCTTTGCCGACGGCGGCGAAAGCCCGGCTGTCATCTTCGGTAAAGCGGGTCTCATAGCGATTGCGTGGCGGTGTCTGCATCGAGCCTGCCGCTGGCCTTGCCTGCACACTTTCCGGCTGTGCGAAGGCTTCGGAGCGGGCGTCCAGCGCCGCCGCAAAGGCATCGAGATCGTCATTGCTCAAAGGCGGCAGGATATCGGCGAGCGTGCGCGCGGTTTCCTGCTCTGCCGTGGACATCGCGGTTGCGACGGGTGCCGCCTGCGTGACAGTTCTGACGGCCGGGGCTGGCGCTGCGGGAATGCGCGCCTCGTTGGGTGCAGGAACAGCACGCACCAGCGGCGCAGCTGGAGGCGCGGCACGCACGGCGGCTTCACCCGTGCCGCTCTCGCCGCGCTCGATGATGCGACGGATCGACGACAGGATATCATCCATCGAAGGCTGTTCCTGAAGCAGTTTGGGCTGGCCCATCGGTGGTACTCCGGCGCTGGCGGTCACGAATCACAACCTCAGACTAACCAACGCAGGCGTGAAAGAGAATCCGTGTTGCCGCCAGCTTGGCGGTGCCCACAGCAAATTGTCAGATGATGTCAGCGACCGTCCGGCGTGCGAAGGCCGAACCACTTGTCCTTGACCGCGTTGTAGTGCTCCTCCGGATTGTGCTGGGCGACATTGAGCCCCAGCGAGGAAACACTGAGCTGGCCGATGGCCGAGGCCAAAGCATAGGACGAGACAACCAGATTGCGCTGTGATTCAACCAGTGCGATTTGCGACGTCAGCACGTCGGCCTGCGCGTCCAGAACGTCCAGCGTGGTGCGCTGGCCGACATTGCGCTCTTCGATGACGCCGTTCAGCGCCAGACGCGCTGCGTTGAGCGCTTCCTGGTTGGCCGAAACCAGCGCGCGCGAAGCATCGAGCTGTGTCCAGGACGAGGCGACCGCGGCGCGAACCTGATCGCGCGCGACATCGATGTTGATGCGCGCCTGGCCAAGTTCTTCTTTGCGTTGACGAACCGTCGCACTGGCCTGTCCGCCTTGGTAGATCGGGATCGTCGCGCGGATGCCGACGCTGGCGCTCGTCGTCTCGGACCCTGAATCAAGCGATGAGGGAAGCGATCCGCCGGAACTGGAAGAGCTGTAGGTCTGCGAGATCGAGGCACTCAGTCCGACCGATGGCAAGAAAGCGCCTTCCGCGACCTTTACCGAGAACAGCCGCGAATCCACCAGCGCATCGCGAAGTTTGATCGCCGGATGGTTCGAGAACGCCGCCGAATAGGCGCCATCGAGGCTCTTCGGCAGAAGCTTGGAAAGCGGCGTGGCAGATTTCAGTTCGCCCGGTTCGACACCGGTCAGTTGGCGGTAGATGGCTTCCGATGATCCGACGCTGGCCCGCGCAGCGGTCAGGGCTGCGCGCGCACCGGCAAGCGCCGCTTCGGCCTGCGCGACGTCGGTGCGTGTGCCCTCGCCCACATCAAAACGTGCGCGCGCCGAGCGCAGCTGCTCCTGCAGGAATTCAAGGTTGCGGGCGCGCAGATTGGCGATCTGGCGGTTCTGCAACACGTCCATATAGGCCTGCGCCGTATCAAACAGCACGTTCTGTTCCGTATTGCGCAGGTTCTCCCGTTCGGCACGAACGCCCGCTTCCGCCGACTGGATGGAATTGCGCGTCTGGAACCCGTCGAAAATCGACTGGTTGATCTCGATGCCGAAGGACGTCGACGTCACACCGCGGCGGTCGGAACTCGCCGAATTGGTGATCCCCGCCGTGCCGGTCACGCGCGGGCGGTAGCCTGACTTGGCCAACGGCACGTTTTCGTCGGCAATACGGACGCCAGCCCGGGCCGCGTTCAGTTCGGCATTGTTCTCATAGGCCTTCGAGAGCGCGCCGAAAATGGTTTCAGCAGATGCCGCCGGACCAACGGCTACCACCATGATGCCCAGGGCGGCGATACCGGAGACAATTGAGCGACGCATTGCGAATCCTTTTTGCGCGCCGAATCGATCCTCGCGCATATTGCAGATAAATCCCGGTCGGACTGTCTCTACAAGTTACAAGTGTGTTACGTCCGTCTTTTCACAGGATTGTTGCCATGCAGCAACGAATACCGTCAGAAAACGAACGCGGGTTCCTTTTGGAAACCCGGCAAAGGCTTGACGCCGAGATTGAAGGCGCGTCGCCCTGAGACAATGCCCTCGTCATCGCGAAGGTAGAGCATTGCGCGCCCGGTCAAGCCTTCGCCTTCGACGACGACCAGCCGGCCACCGGCTTTCAACTGGTCAAACAACGCCTGCGGCACCGCATCGACCGCACCGCCGACAAAGATCACATCATACGGCCCTTCGGACGGATACCCCGCCTGCAGCGGCCCGGTGACCACAGCCACGCTGTCAAAACCCTGATCCGAGAGCGTGCGCGTTGCACGTTCAGCCAGTTCGCTGTCGCATTCGAGCGCAATCACCGCACCGGCAAGGCGCGACAGCACGGCCGAGGAATAGCCGCTGGCGCAGCCGACATCGAGAACCAGGTCGTCGGGACGGACATCGGCCAGCTGGACAAGCTTGGCAAAGGGCGAGGCTTCCATCAGGAACCGCGCCACGGGCGCGTCCGTTGCGGTAACGAGGATGTCCTCGTCGATATAGGCAAACGGCTTCATCCGCGTCTGCACGAATGCTTCGCGCGGGACGGCCAGCATGGCATCGAGCAAGGCGATTTCGGTGACGTCGGTGGTACGAACCTGGCAATCGACCATGGCACGGCGATGTTGATCGAAGTCGAGACCCATGATGCGCGTCCGTCGTCTGGCAGTTGTCACCGCGCACGCTACACGCCAGACGATCGGCATCAAGCTGCCGACCGGAATTGGAGGCCTCGCCCGGAATCGAACCGGGGTGCAAGGATTTGCAGTCCTCTGCGTAACCACTCCGCCACGAGGCCGAAACCGTGTGCGTACAGCCCGCCTGTTAACAGAGCGTTTTTGCCCCGACAAGCCGGTCGCAAACCTTTGGCGCGGAATGCGACCTTTTTGCCGGTGGCATCCGCCGCCCGCCCTGCATGACGGAAAAATGACACAGTTGTAAGGCACGTTGCGGTTTGCCTCTTTGCAAAGCGTGTAACCCTTTGCTATAGGCCCGGCATACGAGTTGTTCCCTAGTAGCTCAGCGGTAGAGCGCTCGACTGTTAATCGATCGGTCGCAAGTTCGAATCTTGCCTGGGGAGCCACTCGTATTCTCCCGCACCTGCCCGCCATGGGCCATCGTCAACAACCACGCAGTCGACGCAGGCCGGGCTTTTGCCGCCAGCGTCCGATACGCACCACCATCCCCTTGAAATCCTGCCGTCGGGCGACACTTCGCTGTGGGGATTTTGCATTGCACCAATCTGTTTTGGCGCTGGGCTTTCCCGCAAAAGCATGTCGCCGCTCGTGTTCGCGAGCCACTCTTGACCGGCTGACGGTATGTCGCCACCTCTTCGGGACTTCTGCCGCATGCGTCAGGTCATCATCCTCGGCTCCGGCCCCGGCGTCCTGCAGGCGCAGGGTTGGGAAAAGGCTTCCGGCCAAACGCTCGTCGCGATCAACAATGCATGGCGCGTGCGCCCGGACTGGGACTTTCTGATCCATCCGGAAGACTTCCCGCCGGACCGCCAGCCGGAAACCGTCACGCCTGACCAGACGATCATCACCGCCGCCAGCTATGTGCCGGTCCAGAATGCAAACGGCGGATTTGTCTATGCCGGCGCGACCATGGCGTTCACGGCAGCCTATTGGGCGCTTGGCGCGCTGAAACCCGATGTCATCGCCATGATCGGCTGCGACATGGTCTACCCGAAGTCGGGGCAAAGCCATTTCTACGGCAATGGCGAGGCCGATCCGTTGCGTGATGATGTGACGCTGCGGTCACTGGAGGCCAAATCGGCCCGCCTGATGATTCTGGCTGCGCGCGCCGGCTGCGCCATGGTCAACCTGTCGGACGCCAGGACCAGCAGGCTTGTCTATCCGCGCGCACATCGCAACGAACTGCCGTTCTGTCGGCCCCTCGCCTTCGATGACAACGGCGTGGAGACAGCACTGCGCGCTGAAGCCGCCGCCGGCTACCTGGTGCCATCGGGTCGCTACTGGGAAGAACTGGAACGCTTCGATCCTGTCGCGATCGATGCGATCGACGCACTCTGGTTGAAAGCTGCCGAGGGCATCATGGTCCGGCAAGCCAGCGGTCAGGGGCACTGACAGCGGCGAACAGAGTTCAGGGTGCCAGCCACTGCCCCGACCAGTTGGCCGCCCGCTCGAACCGCGCGCGCCGGTGCGCGTCCTGCCCGAGATGCAGGGCATCGATGGCAAGAACGGTGAACCGCACCACGGCAAACGCCGCCTGATCCGGCGTCTTGTCATATCCCAAAGCCTCCGCGACCGGCACGCCGGGTGCAGGCCTCCCGCCATAGCTTTGCCCGGATGCATCCGGCACCCTCGCCCAGACTGCTGCTACGCTGTCGCCGGTCAGGATCACTGCTGACGCTTCGATGCGGATCTGCAGATGCGCGCCGGCATCCCAGACATGCAGCGCCGCGCGGCCATTGCCGGCAATCGCCGTCACCTTGGCAGCGCGGATGTCGGTGTGGATGTCGAGCGTGCCCGCCGCCGGGTCTGCAGCCCGCAGCA